>NVUS02000266.1 GCA_002402005.2 OCS116 cluster bacterium
AAATCCAACCAAAAGAATTTGGGCACGATTAAGTCATCAAATCTATGCGCAGAAATCGCAGAATTTTCCTCAAAAGAAGAAACCGCAGTTTGTAATTTAGCCTCAATCGCCTTGCCAAAATTTGTGCAAGCTGATGGCACATTCGATTATCAAGGTCTCTACGATGTGGCTTACAACGCCACCATCAACCTCAACAACGTCATTGATGTCAACTATTACCCAACCCCAAAAACCGACATTTCCAACAACCGTCATCGTCCGATTGGTTTGGGTATGCAGGGCTTGGCCGATGTTTATTTCAAAATGGGCATTGCGTATGACAGCGATGAAGCTGCTGACATCAACCGCAAAGCGTTCGAAACCATCTATTTCGCCTCTGTAACGGCTTCTAAAGATGCCGCCAAAGAGTCTGGCGCCTACGAAACATACCAAGGCTCACCAATGAGCGAAGGCGAATTCCAATTCGATATGTGGGATGCACAAAATCAAGGCCCTAAAGCCGCTGGTCATGAGCTGATGTGGGATTGGGATGCACTTCGCAAAGAAGTTGCCGAACATGGCGTGCGCAACAGCTTGCTAACCGCTTGTATGCCAACCGCTTCAACCGGCATCATTTTGGGCAATACCGAAACTTTCCAAGCCCAAACCTCAAATCTATACAAACGCCAAACATTGTCGGGTGAGTTCATGCTCATCAACCGTCACTTGGTTGAAGACCTGTCTAAGCTAAACCTGTGGAATGCCGAAATGCGCGACAAAATCGTCATCGAGAATGGCAGCGTGCAAAACATTCCGGAAATTTCAACCAAGCTCAAAGAAATCTACAAAACAGTTTGGGAAATCAGCCAAAAAACCATCATCAACATGTCGGCACAACGCGCGCCGTTCATTGATCAATCTCAATCAATGAATTTATGGCTAGAAGATGCCAGCTTTGGTCAAGTGAACAGTATGCATTTCTATGCTTGGAAATCAGGTCTCAAAACCGGCATGTATTATCTGCGTTCAAAACCCGCGGCATCCAATGTTAAAGTCACAGTGTCATCCGACAAAAAGACTGAAACAGTGATCGCGACACCACAGGTCGATTGTACCGATGAAATCTGTGTGGTTTGCTCCGCTTAAACCAGTTCATGTCCCACAATTAACGGTCAAGGCATATACGCCTTGACCGCCACCAAAAAAAGAAAGCTAGAGCCATGATCTCTAAAGGCGTCACTTCCATATTCCCCATTCAATATACTGAAATTTGGGATCGTTATAAAACTCACGTTCAATCCTTCTGGACACCCGAAGAAGTGTCATTCGCTGAGGATTTACGCGATCTAGAAAAACTAAATGATGGCGAAAAACGCTTCATCAATCATGTATTGGCATTTTTCGCCAATTCTGAAGCGATGATTAACGAAAATCTAGCCTCACGCTTTTACAAAGAAATCCTCATCCCCGAAGCCCGCTGCTTCATCACCATGCAAATGCTCAACGAAAGCATTCATGCCGAGGTTTACGCCCTACAAATCGAAACCTACGTCACCGACCCCGTCGAAAAAGATAAATTATTCGATGCCGTCGATAACATCCCCTGCATCCACAAAAAAGCCGAATGGGTCACCAAGTGGCTCAATGGCGATCAAAACCTGCTCATGCGTCTCATTGGCTTCGGCCTAGTTGAAGGCCTGTTCTTCGCTGGCTCATTCTGCGCCATCTATTATTTCCGCAAACGCGGCCTCATGCCAGGCCTATCCACATCCAACGATTGGATCGCCCGCGACGAGGGCATGCATTTCAGCTTTTCAGCTCTGATGTATCATACACTAAACGATAAATTCAAAGCCGGCACACTCACCGACAAAGAAATCCATAGTCTCGACCTGATCGACAGCACCGTCAGCCAAGCGCAATTCGAAGAAATCGTCCGCGAGGCCGTAGAATTCGAACAAGAATTCGTAGACGACGCCCTACCAGTCGACCTAATCGGCATGAATAAAGATCTTATGGCAAAATACATCGAAGCCGTCGCCGACCGCATCGCCGACCTATTCGGCTTTGACCGTGTTTTCAACACAGAAAACCCCTTCGATTTTATGCGCGCTCTAGACGTAGAAAATGTAACAAATTTCTTCGAAAAACGCGTCACAGAATACAAACGCCCCTCAGACCGCAACATCTCTTTCGACGAAGACTTCTAATCCGCAAACTCAGAATTTGCAGCATCGCACCAAGTTGCAAATGATGAATATATGGTAGGCACCAAAGCTCAGAGTTCCAACATATTCGCGCCGCCCAAGCTTAATGCACTAAGATTGGGTGGTGAATATGCTCTCTGATCAGCGACCAAGTGGCTTAGTAAGCGATACGCAGTGCCAACAAAAATGCAAACTTCCAGAGCTTAGGTAGAAGCATCCTTTAGCTCAACACATATAATTTGGCAGTCTCTAACTAATGGAACAAAACCATGTCCCTTCCAGAAACCATAAACCTAACCGAAGCCTATAAATCCGTCACCGCCCAATGGACGCCAAAAATCCTCGCCCAAGTCAACAATCAATATGTAAAAATAGCCAAAATACAAAATGAATTTGTCTGGCACAAACATGACGACAGCGATGAGCTATTCTTCATCGTCAAAGGCCAGCTCAAAATGCAATATGAGGGCAGGGACGTCCACCTCAACGAAGGCGACATCCACGTCGTCCCCAAAGGCATCATGCACAACCCCTATGCCGAAAACGAATGTTACGTCATGTTCATAGAAACTACCGACACATCCCACACCGGCGATGTGGTCACCGAGCGCACCCGCTCAATTGATGAACAGTTATACTAAGCCGGCAATTATTCTAAGCTAGCAATTTCACCAGACCATCAACTCTACCAAACCACCAGCCCAGCGCACAAACACAATCAAATCAACATTCATCCTATAAGCAAAAAAAATAGACCGAGCGTTCGGTCTATTTTTAATTTATCGCTTATAATAAATCCCACTCACCTAGCCGTCAGTTTCCCGATCCGCCTTAAACCGCTCAAACATAGCTTTGTCTTCCGCCGCCTGTTTAAATGCCTGATATTCATTAAAAGCTTTTTCTTCTTCAGCCATCTTAGCAAAAGCCGATTTGTCAGCCTCATCAAACTCAGTATCACGCGCTGCGCGATGCTCATTAAACGCCGCATTGTCATGGTTGTAATTTTGGCTTCTATAATTGTCACGTGCCGATGCCCATAAATCCGGTTGCTTAAAATCAGCCCCCTGCGTCATGCGCTTCCAAAAATCCTTAAACATGCCGACAAGGTTTATATTCTTGCCCAATGTCAACACGGCCAACAATACCAAACCAAATGGCATAAATACCAAAAATGCAATCACCATCATGCCAACATTGCTGCTGCGCCAATTGCTCGTGCCGCCTTCGGCCATTTTATGTGTCATAATATTTCCTTCGCTGTTACCTCATAGAGATAGATATGAATTCCACATTTTCAAGGGCAATTGTCATTCCAATGGCACATTGTCATCACAACAAAAATCCTATAGCCTGTTTAGAATGAATATAAACTATAGGGAGTGAATACATGTCCAGATCATATGAAGGCCAACACGTAATCATTAGTTTTGAGTCCAGAAAATGCATTCACGCCCGAAAATGCGCACAAAACGCCCCTCACATTTTCAACGTAAATGCTGATGGTGATTGGATACAGCCCGATAAGGGCGAAGTACAACAAGCCATTGATGTCGCCAACCTATGCCCATCAGGCGCCATCACTTATCAACTAAAAAACAATACGCCCACCCCAGAGGTCAAAGTCAATACTGCCCATATATGGGAAAACGGCCCCCTTGCCCTACGTGGCAATCTAAACATCGAAAACCATGGCGCAAGCCAAAATGCCACTCTGTGCCGCTGCGGATTAAGCCGCAAAAAACCATTCTGCGATGGTGCACATATCAAAGGTGAGTTTCAAGCCACCGGCGAGGTGGATGCGGCCGAGTCAGAATCTACTGAGCAAACCGGCGGCCAATTGAATGTAAAACCACTTAAAGATGGCCCTTTATACGTCACTGGCAATTTAGAAATATGTGCTGGCTCAGGGCGGCTTGTCAAACGCGGCAGCAAAATGGCGCTATGTCGCTGTGGCCAATCCAACAACAAACCATTCTGTGATGGAACTCACAAATCAATCGGTTTCACCGCCGAAGGCTGATTACCAGCTCATGGCTTGTCATTATTGACCAATTCTTTTAGCTCAGCTTTTCGCTCTGGAGTTATATCGCGCCAGTCGGTATCGGTCAGCGCGCCTTCAATGCCCCATAAAAAATTTAGCGTCACTTGCGGCCCCACAAAAAACTTAAGCGCGTGATATGCCGCCACTGCCCCCACCTTATGTAGCTCTTGCGGGGTGGTGATGCCGGCCTTGATCAAGTTTCTTTCCGAATTCGGGCCAAGGTTGCGCATTTCAGCAATTTTAGGTGTCATTTTCTCATTTTGAACCATAACCTGACCTATATTTGACATTCCGCTGGGTAAACTTATCAACCGTTGTACAGGAATTGTATCAGATTTGGAATTTAAATAAACCATTTATTAATGCTGAATCACCCCAATATAGTTAATATATAAATACAAAGTATAATGAATTGAACCATAGATAAACATTAACTGTTTCAATTAGTTACCTGTTAATCATACAAAATAAAATTTGATATAAATACCTTATATTCGCCGAACAATAAGCGTAAATTACAGTCACGATTTAAAAAAATGGACGCCTGATGGGGATGGCGAATATTTACAAATTTTGGCTATATATAAGCAGCCAATAGAAACATGGTGATATATGTTAAATTCAAATTTCGATCAGCTATCGGCTTCATCAGATGCCAAAAGCATCGCTCATAATGATGATAAAAATAACATCTTTTCCTCTCCCCATTGGTTTGAGGGTGGCTTAGAAGAAAACATCTTCTCATTCTTTGAAGGTGGCGAAGAGCAAGGCTCCAATGCCATTCATGTAAAGTTTAACAATGTAATGGGTTTCAAATCTGCCGAAATGGCTGGTGAGCCGTATATACAATATAATGACATGATTAAAAATGGCGCTCAATCGGTCGATGGGTTTATGGAATATTTTCTAAAATACCTAAAAACCAATAAAGTCGATGCCTTACATTTACATAATGTACGGGGCGATGCGCATATCTTCGAATATTGCCAAGCAAACGGCATTATTTTAGAACAAAAACAGGCGCCGTTTTTAAACATGACCAATTATGCCGATTTTGATGCCTATTTTGATTCATTGAGCAAACAAACCCGTTATAAATATAAAAAATTACTCAGAACTCATGAGTGTGAATATAATATTTATGTTGATGATGAAATTAGCCGCGGGCTTGTTGAGCATATATTGGCACAAAAATCCGCTCAGTTGGATTTGCGTGGGCAAACCAGTAGATTGTTTTCCGATCAAGCCAAAATGGCACAATTGGCCGATAAATTAAGCACACCAAGTGCCGATTACAAAACCTATATCTCTACCTTTAAAATTGATGGCGTCATTGCCTCATCATCAGTATTTTTCATTAAAAATGGCACGCTATATTTCTATATATTGGCGATGGATGATGATTATGCCAAATTAAGCCCCGGCAATAATATTGTGCTTAAAAACATCGAGGCGGCGTATAGCCTCAATTGCCATACGTTTGATTTTTTAGCGCCAAATGACATTTATAAATTAAAATGGTCACGTGGTGATGCCATGCCAGTATATGATATATTGTTGCCCGTCACCACCAAAGGTAAATTGATTGGGCTTGGTTATTTGAAATTTATCCGCCCAATTTTAAAGAAAGTATATTTATCTGTTAAGAACCATTCTCTTTTTAAGCGATTTTACAAGCTTATGAAGTAAAATTTAACTTATTTTCCTTAACCTAGCCATATTGTTTAGGGAAACTATGTCAAATTTAATTTTTAATGCCATTACTGGTCAAAAAGACATTCAAAATACTGTCGATCAAATCAAACTAGGTAGCCACAATACGGTTTTTTCATCCGTATTTTGGCTTCGCAATTCTATTGGCGCAGATAATATATCTTTCACCGCAAGTGATGCCGGTGGGCAGATTCAACAAGCGTTGCATCTCTCGGTAAAACATAAATTTGGCTTCAAAATTGCCGAAATGCTGGTGAGCCGTTCACTCAATATAGTGACGCCATCAACAATAGCCAGCAACCGATAGATAATTTTTTCAAACATTGTTTGGCGCATCTAAATGGCAAACATATCGATGCCGTGCATTTGCGCAATGTGCGCGCTGATGCGCACATCATCGAATATTGCCAAAATAACGGCCTGATTTTGGAAAAAAAACAAGCCCCGTGGATAGATTTAACCAAATTCGAAAATTATGAAGCCTATTTTAATGGCCTTGGCAAAACCACCCGCAAAACCTATCGTAAATTGTTCCGCGATTTAGACACCCAATTTAATGTCTATCTAGATGATCAGATAACCGCCGAATTGGTCAA
>NVUS02000267.1 GCA_002402005.2 OCS116 cluster bacterium
AGCTGTGTAGAGGAGGCGGCCAAAGCTGGCCATGACGTATATGTGTTCAATAGGGGGCGAAGTATTCCTGAAAGCCTAGCCGGGGTGACACAGATTGTTGGCGATATGGATGACGATAAATCCTATGCGCAATTGGCCGATCAACAATGGGATGTGGTGGCTCAATTTATGGCCTTTATGCCTGCACAAATTCAGCGAGATATAGATATTTTCTCGGGCAATACTGGTCATTATATTTTTATTTCTTCTGCATCCTGTTACCAACATACGGCTGATTCTTATATCATTACCGAGCTTACCCCAACAATTAATCCTCACTGGAAATACAGCCAGAACAAGATTGAATGTGAAAGCGACTCAAATCATGTGTTAATTTAAACTGGACCATTGTCCGCCCAAGCCACACTGTTCGAACATGGTTGCCGACACTTATTGGCGAAGACATTGTCTGGCGGCTGTTAAATGACCGCCCGTTGCTTGTTCCTGGTGATGGAAACGCACCATGGACCCTGACACGAAGTGAAGATTTTGCTGTTCCGTTCGTGGCTTTGATGGGTGTTAAGGATGCTTATTTCGAAGATTTCCACATTACCGGTGATGCTGGATTCACTTGGGACGCGATTTACCAACAAATTGCCAAGTCTTACGGTAAGAGCGCCAATATTGTACATGTTTCGACCGACACAATTGTAGCCATGGCGCCAGACTTTGCGGGTCCGCTACTTGGCGACAAGGCATGGACAACATTGTTTGACAATTCCAAAGTGAAAAAGGTTGCTGGTGATTTTTCCTGTGAAACGAATTTGGAAAATATTTTGTCGGGGCCATTGGAGTGGACAAAAGCAAATTCTTCTGTTTCCAATCCTTCAAATCCTGAACTCGAAGCCACTGTTGATCGGATAATTGCGGCTGCGTTGAAACTTGGCGGATAGCTAAACAAGGATATTATGATTTTTGAACAATTGTTAATTGACAACATCACTAAATTAATTCGTAATTCATAAATTGGTAGGAGGTATTGTTGGTGGGATGGGAAGCACTTGAACAATGGGGTGAAGATGTAGTTCGCATCGAACCGCTTACGGGCGGAGTTGCCAATGATGTGTGGAGCGTGCGGGTTAATGGCCAGCTCGCGGTTGCTCGTCTCGGTGGTCGGAACGACTCTGATCTTGCTTGGGAGGCTCAACTCCTCCAACATCTCGGCCGTGAAGGTCTGACCGTGCCAATGCCAATCCCGACAATAGATGGCCAGCTTTTTGTGGATGGTCTGGTGGTGATGACATATTTGGAAGGTGAACCGCCTAAGACGAAGGCAGACTGGCGTCGCGTGGCTGACACACTCCGCAAGCTGCATCGGTTAACGCAGAATTGGCCGCAGCGCCCTAGTTGGCGATCGTCGACCGACCTCCTGCACGCTGAAATAGGGACGAAGATTGACCTCAACCGGATGCCTCTTGAGGGGGTTGTTCGATGCCGAGCGGCGTGGGCGCGGCTCATCGGACGTCAGACTTGTGTCGTCCACGGCAACCCCAACAACCCTAGCAACATCCGCATGACCGCTGGTCGGGTCGGGCTTATCGATTGGGACGAGGCGCATGTTGATGTCCCTGATCTTGATCTGGTGCTGCCTCACAACGCAGCTAATCTTCACGGCGACGCCCATGATATCGCAGCGCAAGCGTCGGCCGCATGGGAAGCCGCCGTCTGTTGGGATGACGAGTATGCAATCAAGCGGCTTGCTGAAGTTCGTGCGGTCTGAGTGGAGGAAGTGAACCGAGAGACTGTATCAAATACAGGGAGGGTTGGATATGTGAAAAGCTATGTTCGTTTCATTTTTGAGACGCGTTGGCGTTAGCTTCAATATATCAGGACCAATGATATAATGACAGCCTTTGCGGAACGGCAAATTTTTAAATTTTAGTGCGCAAGATTGAATTTAAGCTCTTCGAGAACAAATTGCGTGACAAACTGAAACACATTCGAGTTGCCAGCAAAAAGGCTTTGGCTGAGTTCCTGAAACTCTTTCATATTTGCCAATGTTAAGATAACGACCGCATCCATCTCGCCCGAAACCGAATAGGCTTGCGACACAGCGCGTTCGTCTGCAAGCGATGCAAACCAATCTTCGCATGCATCGTTTCCATGATCGACAAGTTTGACACTTACGATGGCCTTAATATGCCGGCCCATCTTCTCGCTGTCTGTCAAAATAATGGATCGTGTGATGATTCCGCTTTGCCAGAGGATGCGCACGCGACGCAGACAGCTAGATGGGGCAAGGCCGACACGATCCGCAAGGTCGACATTCCGAATCGAAGCGTCTTGTTGTAGGTAATCCAGTATCTTTCGATCTATGTGATCCATAAGCCTCAAAATTTCATGATATTAGAATTTTATTGCAAATATTTAGCATATTAGATCACCCATTTCAATTGAATAGTGAGATGTTGGTGAGCATATTCAACCATGGAGCCTCGTACATGACCCCCCTAACTATGTTCACCTATTTTCGTGATCTTAGCCAACGCAGCCTGAATACATTCTGGGAAATTGCACGCATCATGGTTCCGATTATGATCTTGATACGTCTTGCTGACACATATGGTATCATCGAATGGATCAGTCCTGTCTTGCGGCCGATAATGGCACTGCTCAACCTTCCACCAGAAGCTGCGATCGTCTGCTTAAGCTCAATTCTTACAGGCTTGTATGGTGCAATCGCGACTTTGCCGGTGTTGATCGGGCATGACCTCACTGCCGCGCAGCTTACATCGATCTGCGTTATTATGCTGATCACTCATGCCATTCCTGTCGAACAGGCCATTGTCCGCAGGGCAGGCGGGTCGTTTTGGGGTACAACATTTCTGCGCCTGTTTGCAGCTTGCCTTGCCGCAATTCTTATTGATGCGGTTAGCCAGGTGACTGGGTTTCTATCCCAGCCTCAATCATTGGATAATTTTAGCCAGTTTGCGCGCGCTGACGCGGGGCACTGGGAATGGGCGGTTTCAAGCCTCAAGGGTATGGCAATTCTGTTTGCGATCTTGACAGGACTTTTGATCATGATGGATGTGTTTAACCGGTTTGGTGTGACAGTTGTGATTAACCGCCTGTTTGCCCCGATCATGCGCTTGTCTGGGCTTGATCAGTCGGTTGCATCCATCACCACTGCTGGGATTTTGCTGGGGCTGGCCTATGGCGGTGGCCTCATCATTGCGCAGGGCAACGATCCAGCAATATCACGCGAGGCAAAATATTACGCCCTGTGCTGGTTGTCGCTTTGCCATGGATTGATTGAAGACACCGCGCTCATGGTCGCAATCGGCGGTGATTTTTGGGTGATGTTTGCGGGACGCATAGTGCTGACGCTAATCTTGGTTCGCGCACTCATATTCTGGCATCGGGTTCGCACAAAAGACCATCTGGTACGCAAATGAAATCTCACTGGCCTTAAAAAAAGAAAGACTGTAGACATTGAGCTATAGACGAGTAGCTGCCTTCGAAATATAGTTAGAAGGCAGGCGCAT
The DNA here is from genome assembly GCA_002402005.2 of OCS116 cluster bacterium. GTDB lineage: Bacteria > Pseudomonadota > Alphaproteobacteria > Rhizobiales > OSC116 > OCS116. The sequence goes on from NVUS02000267.1 coordinate 3,525, forward strand.
ACTTATTCTTCGTCTTCATAAATTATACGCTTGAAGTGTATTCATTTGTAACACAGCGAAAGACTGTCTCATGAGGATTACCGATAACATCACACTTGCTGATTGGGAGCTGTCGGAACAGTTCACCCGCGCCAGCGGCCCGGGCGGGCAGAATGTGAACAAGGTTAGCACTGCGGTTGAATTGCGATTCGAGGCGGAGCGCTCTGTTAACCTGTCTGCCCCAGTAAAGCGACGGCTGAAAAAGTTGGCCGGTCGGCGTTGGACGTTAGAGGGGGCTATTGTTATTTTTGTACAAGATACGAGATCTCAAGCCCGTAACCGCGAAATCGCGCGGGAGCGGCTGGCTGCATTGATCCGAAAAGCCGCAGAAACGCCAAAATACCGTGTGAGAACGAAACCGCCCCATGGCTCGAAAATGCGCCGGTTAAAGGTAAAGAAGGTGCGCGGTGAGGTGAAAAAGTTACGTGGGAAAATCGTAGAATAATTGAAAAATCCAATATTGACTATTTAATTAACCCGACCACAGTTTGGTCATTTGGCCTTCTGATAGGAGTTGAGCCATCGATAAAACATTCCACCTCACTTGCAACAATGTTTTACCTTTAAACAACCAAAAACGGGTGGTAAATAACCCCAAATTGCGTATTAATCAGCAAAAACAGGGGCAAATATGCACATGACGACACGCCATTGGGCTTTACTGATTATCCTATCGATATTATGGGGCGGCGCATTCTTTTTTGCAGCCATTGCAGTGAAGGAGCTACCACCGCTCACTTTGGTTTTCTGCCGCGTATTCATTGCCGCTTTGTCACTCTATATATTTCTCAAGATATCCGGTCAAAAATTACCCAGCGATGCCAAAATCTGGGCGGCATTCCTCGTCATGGGCCTGCTCAACAACATCATTCCTTTCTCATTGCTTTTTTGGGCACAAACCAATATCAGCAGCGGTTTGGCCTCCATTCTCAATGCCACCACTCCCATATTCTCCATTCTTGTTGCGCATTTTGTGCTGGCCGATGAGCGCATAACATTCAATAAATTTATTGGCGTCTTGCTGGGTTTTATTGGCGTGGCTGTGCTGCTCGGTGGAGCAGCACTCACCAGCTCTAACCTTGCCATAATGAGTATTGTGGCCTGCCTAGCCGCCGCCTTATCTTATGGTTTTGCTGGCGTGTTTGGTAGGCGTTTTAAACGTTTAGGCATCAAACCCAGCGTCAGTGCTTTTGGTCAATTAACCGGATCATCTGTTCTGATGTTGCCGTTGATAATTGTTTTTGATCAACCATGGACACTCAACTTACCCGGCCAAACGGCTATATTGTCCATCCTGACTTTGGCGATTGTTTCCACCGCCATTGCCTATCTCATTTTCTTCAATTTATTGGCATCTGTCGGCGCGGTCAATGTTATGTTGGTCACTCTACTTGTGCCGGTCAGTGCCATTATACTGGGTAGCCTGTTTTTAGACGAACAGCTCGAAACTCGCCACTATTTGGGCATGTCACTCATTTTGCTTGGCCTTATTGCGGTCGACGGCCGCCTCTTGCCTAAACGTGCTAAAAATTCTTAAAACATCTAGACAATGCTAATTTTTTACCTAGCTTTTATTGACTGAAAACCCAAAGCCATGCTTAGCTTAAGTTATTCAATTCAATAAATAAACCGTTAATTGCGCCTGCTACCTTAGTCTTAGCAACTATAGTTGCGTCGCCCCAAACGGCACAAAATGCTATTTTTTCACAACGCATTTTTATAGTTTACTGGCAGGTACGTAATTGTTAAATTTCAAATTTATTGCTTCATTTTGTAGAAACCAAAATGGTCAAATTTCTATAATGATGGCATTGTTACTTATCCCAATGGCTATTTTGCTTGGTGGGGCGCTGGATGTGGCGCTTAATTTCAACCAAACCAGCAAACAACAACATGCTTTGGATATTGCTCTTTTGGCTGCGGTGTCTACAAAAATAGACCAACAAAAATACCGCAATAAAACCGCTCAAAAGGGGTATCGCAAACAAGTATTTCGGAGAATGTTTAAACTCAATTACTCAACATCCTCACCTGAATTTACATTCGAATTTTCTGATAAAGGTATGAAAGTATCGTCCAGAGACATAACCAAAACCACAATATTGTCCTTAGCCAATATCAAAAGCTTGCGTGTGAACATCAACGCAAAGGCGATCTATCCAAAAGAAACCATGTTCGAAATCGTGCTGATATTTGATGCGACCGGCAGCATGGGGCGTATCATAAGCAATGTCAAACGCAACGCCATCAACTTTACTGATGATATTTTAACAAGCCTTACTGACATTGATGTCAAACTCGATAATATCGATACCAAAGTTATATCCTATAAAGACTATTGGGTGGATTCTAACCCTATGTTTCTCAGTAAATTCTATCATTTACCTGTCGAAAAATCTCAATTTGCCGCCATCATTAACCCCATTCGCGCTAGTGGTGGTGGTGATTTGCCAGAAAGTGGGTTAGAAGCGCTTAAATTTGCAATGGATGCCAAATCACCTTCACGCAAGCCCGACATAAAAACCAATAAAATCATTGTATTGTGGACAGATGCCGAAGCCATTCCGCTTAAAAACCAACGCAAATCTGCGATGGATGCGCGCCTCATCACCACATCCGGCACATGGGCCCCATGGTATCGCTATGCACCGCGCAATTATCCATCCGGCATGCCCAAAACCCTCACTGCCTATAAAAAACTATGGGATAAAGCCAAAAACACAAGGTTATTGTTATTCTACGGCAAAAATGGCCAAGGAAAGAATTTCTACCCGTGGAAACAGATGAAAAAATGGGAACGAATTAAACACATTATTGGCAATCCAAACAATATCGATTATAGCGATTTAATCGAAGAAATTGCCGAAACGATTGCCGAAATGAGTAAAACTCATCTTTCCGAATAGGCGCATTATTTACCGATATAATAGGCTTTGGGTCTGATCAGCACATTATCCTCGCGGCTGGCCAATATGTGCGCCAAATAACCAAATACCCGCGACATGGCAAACAAAGCGGTGAAATAATTGACCGGTATGCCCAAAGCGTAAAATACGGGGCCTTTGTAAAATTCGACATTGGCTTTAATATTCTTGCCCTTCTTATTCATCTCGACGCCCATCACCCGTTCAATTTCTTCCAAAATCAAATAAGTTTTCTCGAACGGTGTGCCAAGACAGAGCTCACGCGCCATTGGTTTTAAAATCTTGGCACGCGGATCAACAACTTTATAAACCCGATGCCCCATGCCCATAATTTTTTGCTTATTTTTAAGCGCAGTGGTTACAAAATTTTCGACATCCGCCACATCACCAATGCCCATGGCCATTTCCAGCGCTGCTTGGTCTGCCCCACCGTGCAATTTGCCAAACAGTGTGCCAAAACCTGTCGATATAGCGCATTCAACTGGCGACAATGTGCTGGCCGTCACCAAAGCCGCATAAGTGCTGGCATTGAAACTATGCTCCATTTGCAATATCTGCGTCACATCCAATATCGCCACTTGCTCATCACTGGGCAATTTGCCGCCAAACCGATGTAGAAAACTAGCATGAAATGACAATTCTTTATTGGTTTGAATGATCGGTTTGCCAAGGCAAATTTGGTGATATGCCGCCAGTAATGCCGGCACCTTGGCTGCCACAATCAGCCCATCGGCCATTTCGGCTTCAAAGTCGTGGGTGATTTGGGCATCTAGCTCTAACAAAGGTACCATGCCTTGCAGCATTTTCATTGGGTGTAGGTTTGGGTTCAACGAACGCAATATCTTTTCTTCCGCCTCAGATATATAGGAATGGCTGATCAAGAAATAATGAAATTGTGCTTTTTCTTCAGCTGATGGATATTTATCAAACAATAGCAAATAACAAACCTCGATGAAATCATGTTTGGCCAAAGCCTCAATGCTTTCACCACGATAGCTCAAAATACCCTTTTCACCATCAACTTTAGAAATTGCCGTGCTGTCGACATAAATGCCGCTCAAGCCCCTATATATGGTCGGTAACTCGCTCATATTCACTCCAATATTTTAGATTTATTGAATTATGAGCGTGCATCATATATAAGTAAAATCAATAATACCTATTTTAAAATAAGAAAATATTATACGTATGGAAATTCAAGAACTTAGAATCTTCTGCGCCATCATCGATCAAGGCAGTTTTAAAAATGCCGGCATTCATTTGGGCCTCTCACAACCTGCCATTAGCCAATCATTGGCAAATTTGGAGCGAAAATTAGGCGAAAAACTACTAAATCGAAACTCGCCAATTCAGCCCACTTCAATTGGTCTGGAATTGCTCAAACATGCGCGTTATGTGATAGAGAGTGAAGGATTTTTCACCAATCAATTGACCAAAATGAAGCATGGTTATTTGCAAACCCTCACTTTAGCAGTCGATCATATGGCCGCCAATTATTACAGCCCGCAAATCATTTCTGAGTTTCATAAATTACTGCCCGAAGCTGATTTTAAAATCATCCGCATGCCGGCGCGCGAGATCATCAATGCAGTCAAAAGCCAACAATATCAAATTGGCATTGGACCGTTTCAAAAAGGCATGGACGGACTACACACGGTTAAATTATTAACCGAAGAAAGCCATCTCATCACTGGCAAAGACAACCCAATGTTAAAAATCTATGAGCACAATCCGCTCGAATTTTTAAAACAAACCATCTTACTCACTTCTTATTTAGATGACCTTGATGAGCGTCCGTCAAAGAAAAAAATTCGCGATTATTTCAAAAGCTCATGGCAAGTGAATGATATAAATCTACAGCTAAAACTCATAAAGCAAGGCATCGGCGCCACCTTCATCGCCAAACCGTTCCTAACCAGCGATGAGGCCAAAAGCCAATTCGTCATTCTAGATAAAATCCCATTTGCACTGATTAAAAAACAATATGGAATCTATATCTTAGACAAAAATTTAAGTGTAAATAGTATTTCAAAATTTATAAATCTGATGCAGAAAACCGTTCTTAAAATTTAATTTCAACCTCAAAATATTTATTCAAACTGTATTAATTTGTATTAACCTTCTGTAAACTATAACGCATTACGTTACGGCAATAAATGAAGACCAATTGGTAACTTTGTCTCTGGGGGGAAACATGACAAACAATTCTAAAACCATTGCCTATCTTGACGCTTGCTTTCGCAAGGGCGATATTGAGAAAATTTCTTACTTATTTGCACCGGATTTTGTATTTTATGTAAATGCTGGAGAAAAACAGGGTTTTGAAGAATTTGCAAATCTAATGAAACAAGCCGCCGGCCAAATAATAATCAAAGGCGATAAAATGGTTTCACAAGATGATATACATTTCAGCACTGAATTTGAATTGCCAACCGAAGTTGAAAACGTAAAAAGAATTGGTTTTGTCGAAGTGCAAGTGCACAATTGCATCATCAAAAGCTTCAATCTACATTTCCACACTCAAGAGGTAGAAGTCGAAAAATTCCGCCAAGTGATGAAGAATAGCAACGCTGCTTATATATAACCCACATCATAATTCTTACTCTTAATCTATGTAAATCCCCCTTTGCTCTAAATTTTAAATTTTGCGCAAAACCAAACCATTAAAAATCAACAATATAACATTCACCAATTGCACCATCAATGTCAGGTGTATAATCAGTGAAGCCCAATGGCGTCTGCTCATGCGCATATTTATCCTTATTTTTGCTGATCTATAGGTAATTTTAAGATTTTCACCATCCGCCTTTGGTTGTTTGAAGGTAAAATATTGTTGCAAGTGAGGCAGAATGTTTTATCGTGGCTCAACTTATATTGGAAGGCCTATCAGATGAAGAATTATGAGAATTTAGAAAAGCATTTTGTCAAGATTTCGCGGTTTGGTCATCTGGCCTCTATCTGCAGCTGGGATCAAGCGGCAATGATGCCAGCGGGTGGCAATGCAGCGCGTAGTGAGGCTATGGCCGAGCTGGCTTTGCACATGCATGAGTTGCAGAATAAGTCAGAACTTGCTGATTGGTATGCGGGGGCAGAAACCGAGGCTTTGTCTGCCGAGCAAAAGGCCAGCTTGGCTGAAATGAGACGCGTGTGGGAGAATGATAAGATCATTCCGGCTGAATTGGTCGAAGCCAAATCGTTAGCCGATTCAAAATGTGAACATGCTTGGCGCACTCAACGTGGTGAGAATGATTGGGATGGGTTTTTAGAGAATTTTAATGAGGTGGTGAATTTAAGCCAGCAAGAAGCTAAAATTCGTGCTGATCATGCAGGTGGCACAGCCTATGACGCCATGCTTAATCTTTATGAACCCGGCACAACAACCGCTTCGCTAGATGTTTTATTTGCCGATGTAAAAACATGGTTGCCCGATATGGTGGGCGAAATTAGTGAAAAACAAAAATCAGACAATTTGATAGGCTTTGGCAAGGATTTTCCGATTGATGCCCAGAAACAGCTTGGGCTGAAAGCTATGGATTTGCTGGGCTTTGATTTTGAGCATGGCCGTTTGGACGTTTCGGTGCATCCGTTTTGTGGCGGTGTGCCTAGTGATGTGCGAATCACCACGCGTTATGACGAGAGTGAATTTATCAGCGCGATGATGGGGGTGATTCATGAGACCGGACATGCATGTTATGAGCAAGGCCTGCCCAAACATTTGGCGGGATTGCCAGCCGGTGTGGCACGCTCTATGGGCATTCACGAATCGCAAAGCCTGTTTTTTGAAATGCAGCTTGGCCGCAGCCAAGAGTTTTTAGGTCTTATGTCACCAATGTTAAAAGATCTATTTGCAGAAGCCAACCCAAATGCGTTTGGCGCGGACAATTTGGCCAAAGCCTATACGCGAGTTGAACCGGGGTATATACGCGTAGATGCTGATGAAGCGACCTATCCGGCGCATATTATTTTGCGTTATGAGATTGAGCGCGATCTGATGAATGGGGTGATTGCTGCCAAAGATGTGCCTGAATTATGGGCGCAAAAAATGCAAGAATATTTGGGCGTGGATACCAAAGGCAATTATAAAGATGGCTGCATTCAGGACATTCATTGGACGATGGGTGCGTTTGGTTATTTTCCAAGCTATACATTGGGCGCTATGTATGCGGCGCAATTTAAGGCAGCCATGCTTAAGAGTGTGGACGTGAACGGTGCGATTAATGCCGGTGATCTCTCACCGATATTTGATTGGTTGCGGACAAATATTTGGCAAAAATCCAGTATCTTTAGCACTGATGATTTGGTGACACAAGCCACAGGCGAAACACTCAATGCTGGTTATTTTAAAGCTCATTTACAAGCACGGTATTTGTAATGAAAATACAAGCCTTACTGATTATTGATATGCAAA
>NVUS02000268.1 GCA_002402005.2 OCS116 cluster bacterium
GTCGCCAGAATTGCGCTGGTATCCGATCGTCACCTTTGTGCAGCTATTGCTAGATATGGCAACCGCCATTATCCCACCACTTGGCTATGGGCATACATACGGCCCCAACGGTTATATAGACGGCTGGGCCGAAGTGACCGCACCCGATGGGTGGACCGAAGCCGATTCAACCCAATTGAAAGCTGCTTTCGCCAACGAAACAAAGCGAGAATAAATTCAAATTGGGGATAAATAATAGTTAATTATAGTCATTTCGCGTCGTATTGTAGATAAATGTAGACATGATTCCTGAATTCTTTAGTGTCGGCTTGGTCAATTAAAGCTAAAGGAGAAAACGATGTTTTTTAAGAAAAGCCTAATAACGACTTCGCTATTACTGAGTATATCCATGCCTGTTATTACCCATGCCGAAGCATGGACAGTCAGCCGCCTTGTGCCACCACCAACCGAAGGCAGCCAAGAATTATATGATGCCGTCAATCAAACTCCCAAGCCACCAACTGTCAAACAATTGCCGGCAAGTGTGCAAGGTTGGGTGGACATGTCTACAGAAAGCTCACTTGCTTTTGCAGCTATGGGCAAGGGTATTGCTGACCAATGGAATGTAAAAGTAGAGAAAACCGAAATTGCCGGCGTGCCAGTTTATTGGGTAACGCCTCCTGTTATTGATCCAGAGAATAAAGACCGTCTATTTGTGCATACCCATGGCGGTGGCTTCTCCATGGGCTTTGGTGACGCCGCTCCGTTCGAAGCCTTAAGCGTTCTATTATGGCAAGATACCGGCTATATCAATTGATTATCGCACAATTCCATTGCATCCTTATCCAGCGGCGTTAAATGATGTTGTGGCAGTCTACAAAGAATTGCTAAAAGATTACGACCCGGCAAAAATGGCTATTGGTGGCAGTTCGGCTGGTGGCAATTTATCAATGGCCACAATCCATAAACTAAAAATGGACGGCATCCCAACACCAGCTGCCTATTTTGGCGGCACACCGTGGACAGACGTTGCCAAACTTGGCGATAGCTATTTCACCAATGAAGGTATTGATAGAATCCTGCCTGTCTATGAAGGTGAATTGGGCGACCAAGCGATTATGTATGCGGGTGGTGAAGATATGAAAAACCCGCTTATCTCCCCGGTTTATGGTGATTTCTCAACCTTCCCACCGGCTCAGCTTGTTTCTGGCACACGCGATTTACTTTTAAGCACAACAATCCGTGCACATAGAAATATCAGAGCTGCAGGTGGCATTGCCGATTTAAATGTTTATGAGGGCATCTCACATGGTGAATTTTTGGTCTATACTCACATGCCCGAAAACAAGACAGTTTATACCGAGCTTGGCGAATTCTTGAAAAAGCATTTAAAATAATCATATAAACACCTATAGTTATACCAATGGCATGGCAGTTAAACGCTGCCAGGCCAATAAAACAAATAGATGAGCGGTTTATGAATGATCTCGAAAAATATATTCACTCACTCATCTCCAACATTCTGTCCATCGCGCCCAATTCGGTTCAAAACGAATCTGTTGTGTTGTTGCATGGTTTGGCCAGAACCGAAAAATCATTAGTGGTTTTAGAGCAAGCACTTCGCTCAATTGGTTATAATGTGGTCAATCACAATTACCCTTCAACCAGCGCACCGATTGAAAAACTTACCGCAGAGGTGGGCGTGGCGGTTAAAAAATGCGGTGCTGACAAAGTGCATTTTGTCACCCATTCAATGGGTGGAATTTTAACCCGTGCTTGGTTGGCTTATAACCAACCGTCCAATATGGGGCGTGTGGTGATGATGGGGCCACCCAATAAAGGTTCTAAAATTATTGATGAATTTAAAAGCTGGGAGATGTTTCAAACCATGAATGGGCCGGCGGGTATGCAATTGGGAACCGGTGAGGATAGTATTCCCAACAATTTAGGCGCAGCACATTTTGAGCTCGGCATCATCGCTGGCAATAAATCACTGAACCCGATATTTTCAGATATTTTAGATGGCGTTGATGATGGCAAAGTTTCCGTCAGCTCCACAATGGTCGAAGGCATGAATGATCACATCATTTTGCCGGTCACTCATACTTTAATGATGCTAGATCCACTGGTGATTGCGCAGGTTGTCGGCTTTTTGCAGCATGGAAAATTTGAACATGCACTGACCAAAAAAGATTTGGCGCAGCGGGCGTTTCCGCCGAGCCAGCAGAATTAATTATCAATCAAAACGTTGAGATATTGGCCCGCACAAAACCTACAAATTCCAGATCAGCTTCTTCAACAATGCCTGTAGGGTGCTTGTCATTGGTTTTTGGGTTGTCATTTGATATTTGCAATTGAGTTTGGTTGACCCGCTCAACCCTCTGAATGTGCAATCCTAACGCCGCATCCATGAAAATATAAATACCTTTTGCTACGAATTTCTTTTGCGAAAAATTGATAATTAATTTGTCATCAACCTCACAAGTTGGCGACATATTGTCATCAATCACCACAATGATTGCCGCGTCTTCGGACGGTTGAATGTTTAAAATATCAGCAATATAGTCTTTGGGGAATTTCCACTGTGAAACAATGCTCCATTGCTCGGCTTCAGGTGAGTGATCATCTTTCACCATACGATGAATGACCACTTCTGCCACTGTTTTTAAACCATCTTGCTGCACTGCGTCTGCCACCGGCATAATCTGCGCCGCCATCTCCAATATTTTTTTACCAAATTCCGCAATGCGCGGGTCATTTCGATCGATAGGCCTTGCGGGATATTCGGGTTGAAACCCAAACCTGCTGTCATAAAAATCATTTCGACTTACCGCTTCGCCGGTTAGCAACCAGCCCGCAGAAACTTTAAAAAAATCGGCATAATGTTGCGCATCTGGCACGCTAAAAGTCCGTGTGCCATTTTCATGCGAGGCATAGGTTGCTGGTTTTACTCCAATGGCCGCCGCTGCTGAGCGACCAGAGCGAAAGCCTGCCATGGTTCTAGCTTTTAATAATCGATTATACGGTTTTGTCATAACGCCTTGTGAAACAGTGATGATGGGTCTTCAGCTATATTATTTCCAGCCGCTGATTATAAACACCAAATTTATACAAGCCACGGCCTAGCTCGAATGTAAACTAATTGTAGACAAAGATGCAAAAAATTTGAAGATTGTGAATATAAAACCCAAAGCATGATAGAGACTGCCGCCATTTGATTAACTATATTTGCCCGTCATTAAGGTTAATTATCTGATTTATAGAGTTTTTTATATTTTTATAGTTAATTTAAAACGAACTTAAATTCCCAACTAACCCCATGTTTTATTGTTGGATTTTACCGCCCATATTGGCAAATCATTCAAACCATTGGCCAGCCGCCTTGCTTTGCAAATTAGTCATTGTATTCATCATAATATTTCCATATTTGAATATAGTCATGTTGATCACGCACAAATGGATGGCGACGGGTTTCAGATTAATTTTTAGGATTTTGCCATGAATAAATATCTAATCGCAACGCTCGCTTTGTTGGCCATGATGGTTAATGTTTCAGCCGTAAATGCGGCAACGCAGACCTCTATAGCCACCAACGTTTGGGCTTTAAACTGCGCAACAGCTCAGCCAAATGATACGCCCGCCAAATGCATCATGAATCATCAGGATGAAAAAACCTCCGCAGCCCCATTTTCAATTTCGATAGAATTCATCAAGCTTGCCAAAAACCAGCGCCCGGTCGCCCTCGCTATCATCACATCACCGATGAATATATTGCTGCAATCCGGCATTCGGCTAACCCCCGACAAAGCCTCTGCGGTCAATTTGGCCTATCGTTCCTGTCATGCCGACATTAACCGCGGCCAAAACCGCTTAGAAACCTCGTGCATCGCACCATTCCAATTGAACGCTAAGCTCGAACAAGCGTTTAAACGCGGCGCATCTTTTTCGCTACAAGCCCAAACCCTAAATGGCAAAACCATTTCTCAAACAGTTTCTTTAATTGGCTTTACCAAAACATTCACCGCGCTTAAAAAACAAATGCAATAGCTGCATCAACCACCCAAATTCATCAATTTGGCTACCGGCAATTTAGGCAATGAGTCCGCATCATAACGGATGGACAACATAATATTGCCACCGGTGGTTAGTGTGATTGGGCGCTTATGATTGTCATAAAAAATTGTAGTGTCAATTTCGGCATCGCCGGTAGACAATATCAATTCAGATATAAATGCCACATCCTTGCCGGGGTATGACATGTCAATTTGGTAGCAAGGGGCTTTGATGCCTTGCGGGCAGGTCGCTTTTTTGGGTTTGCTATATATCGCCAACATTTTCTGTGCAATCTCCGAGCTAAGCGATTTGCCATCATCTTTATGAATCTCAGGCCATTGCAAAGCTTGGCTGATGATCAGCGGGATAGA
>NVUS02000269.1 GCA_002402005.2 OCS116 cluster bacterium
CGAAGTTCAGAGACCGATGCCCCGGTCATTTTGGGCTGGGACGCATCTGGCGTCATCGAACAAGTTGGCGCGAAGGTAAGCGGTTTTAAAATTGGCGATGAGGTTTTTTACGCTGGAGACATCACCCGCGCCGGCTCATATGCTGAGTATCAGGCAATTGACAGCCGCATCATCGCGCTGAAACCCAACAATATAAGCCATGTCGAAGCCGCTGCATTGCCACTCACCGCGCTCACCGCATGGGAAGGCATTTTAGACCGCAACATTCATTACACCAAAGATAGCAATGTGCTGATTATTGGCGGCGCAGGCGGTGTTGGCTCGATGGCCATTCAATTGGTCAAAGCCACAACAGACGCAACCGTCATCACCACCGCATCGCGCCCAGATACGATAGAATGGTGCAAAAGTCTAGGTGCGGATCATGTGATTAATCATCATGAAGATTTAGCCGCACAGCTCAAAACCATTGGCATAGATAGTGTCGATGTGGTATTTTGCACCACCAATAGTGAACAGCATATTGATCATTTGGCCGAAATTGTCACACCGTTTGGTGATGTAACTTTCATTCAAGATGCTGGTTCATTAGACATTACCAGTTTTAAATTCAAATCGATCAATACCCATTGGGAATTCATGTTCAGTAAAAGCATGTTTGGCCATAATCTACAGTCACAAGGCGATATTTTGGCCAAAGTGGCTGCGTTGATCGAAGCCCAAAAAATCAAATCTACACTCAATAATGATTTGGGAAAAGTCAGCGCGGATAGCATCAAACAAGGCCACAGTTTACTCGAAAGCGGCAAATGTATTGGCAAAATTGCGTTAGAATTTTAAACCTTCATCGAAAGCTGAAAGTGAGTTTGGCCTGTTGGGAAAAACTCACATAAGGCACAAAAATTAGGATGATCAGCAATGCCGGGTCAATGCCTCATATGACAATAGCTGATAGTCGATATAGAATTGATAAATAAGCGATATTGTATTGGCCACCATGCTCAACGCTATCAAATATAACCAAAAATTATACCCGCCTTTTGCCTCAGTCATCTAATTGGCCTTGCGCCCAAACAAGACCCGCTTGGGTATTGGCTTTGGGCATATATTCACAACCGATCGTGCCTTGATAGCCGAGCTCATCGATATGTTTAAACAGGAATGGAAAATTAATTTCACCCGTGCCCGGCTCATGCCGCCCCGGCACATCGGCAATTTGCACATGGCCAATGTACGGCAGAAATTTAGCAAGCTTATCGGCCACATTGCCTTGCGCCATTTGGCAATGGTAAATGTCAAATTGCATTTTCACATTGTCCATACCGACTTGTTGCACAATGTCGAAGGATTGCTGTTGATTGTTGACCAGATAATTTGGCATATCAGTCGGGTTGATGGCCTCGACCATAATCTCCAAGCCCAAAGGCTGGGCTTTTTGCGCTAGATATTTAAGATTATCAATATAGGTTTTTGTGCATTCCTCATGGCTCATACCCGCAGCCACAATGCCTGACATGCAATGCAATTTATGACAATTGAGCGCCTTGGCATAATATAAAGCTTGATCAGCAAATTGTTTAAATTCAGCTTGCCGGCCGGGCAATGCCGCAATGCCGCGTTCGCCATTTTTAAAATCACCCGGCGGCAGGTTAAACAGATCAAGATCGAGCTTATGCTCAGTGAGCAATTGGCTGAGCTGCTCGACAGCATATTCATATGGAAACATCATTTCGACCTTGCTGAAACCAGCTTGCGCGGCGGCGGCAAAACGCTGTAAAAAATCAACTTCTTGAAACATCATGCTGAGATTGGCTTGAAAAATGGGCAAAATATAGACTTTCAAAATTTTTACGGTTATAAATTAACGATAATACGGATTATACGCGAATGATTGATTCGATGCTTTATTTTTTCGGGACAGGATATGACTGACAATAAAAACACTAAAATTGCGTTTTTGGGCATTGGCTTAATGGGCATTCATATGGCCGAACGTTTGTTGCGCGATGGCTTTCAGGTGAACATTTGGAACCGCTCGCAACCCAAATTAGCTCCACTCATAAAGTGCGGCGCGGTGAATTGCACTGATGCGACACAGGCGGTTAAGGGTGCAGATGTGGTCATCACCATGCTGCAAAACGGCAATATAGTTGATGATGTATTGTATGGCTCTGGCGCAATAAATTCAATCAAACGCGGCGGCTTAGTGATTGATACCAGCAGCATTGCGCCAATTATGGCCAAACAACATTGCGATGCGTTGGCGGCATTGGGCATCGATTATTTAGATTCGCCAGTATCGGGCGGCACAAAAGGTGCTGAGCTTGGCACATTGGTGATTATGGCCGGTGGCACAACGGCGGCATTTAAACGCGCCGCACCAATATTTGCCACATTAGGCCGCGCCACACATATTGGCAAAACCGGCAGTGGGCAGCTAACCAAACTGGCCAACCAAACCATTGTGGCCATCACCATTGCGGCGGTATCCGAAGGCTTGTTATTGGCTGCAGCAGGCGGCGCAGATGCAGCCACGGTGCGCGAATGTTTAATGGGTGGCTTTGCCGATAGCCGGATTTTAAGCGAGCATGGCCTGCGCATGGTCGAGCGTAATTTCACCCCGGGTGGGCCGAATGTCATCTTCATCAAAGATATGAAAGCCATTTTAGATGCGGCGGCTGAGTTAAACCTCAAATTGCCATTGCTAAGCCATGTGAATGAGGTTTATAAAAAAATGTGCGCCGATGGCCAAGGCGGTCTTGACCATGCCAGCTATATTTTGGCGTTGGAAGCCGCCAACCCACCACATACATTATGATTGTGCTGATTATGTGCCGTATTTTGGAGCGGCAGTCCAAATAATGTCATTTTCGCTGATGAATTTTAGCGCGTCCTGCTGGCTCAGCGGGCGGCTGAAATAATAGCCCTGAATGTAACGACAGCCCATCTCTTCAAGCACCGCGAGTTGGGCTTCGCTCTCGACACCCTCGACAATGCAGTCCAAATTTAAATTATTGCACAAATCTGTAATTGTTTTGACAATGTTACGGCTGTTTTTATCGGTATGAACTTCAGTGACGAAACTACGGTCAATTTTTAACCGGTCAAGCGGCATACGCTGCACATAGCTTAGAGATGAATAACCTGTACCAAAATCATCTAGCGCAATGCTCGCGCCTTGTAGTTTTAACAGTTCCAGCGCGCGGTTGGCTTGGTCAAAATCCTGCATCACGGCGGTTTCGGTCACTTCAAACATAATGCGATGGTTTGGAAAATCTGAATTTTCGACCAAGCTGATCAAATTCAACACCGTCATTTCGGATGACAGGTCATAAGTCGATAAATTGAATGATAGAGTGATGTCGTCCGGCCATTCGCAGGCTGCCGCCAGCGCTTTTTTAAGCAAAATTTTGGTCAATTTGCCAATCATGCCCATCTGTTCGGCATTATTGATAAAAATATCCGGTCTCACTTGGCCTAAAACTGGGTTATTCCACCTTGCCAACGCTTCAAACCCGACTGTCTTATGGGTATGTAAGTCAACAATGGGTTGAAACAACATTGACAATTCTTCTTCTAAATTGGCATGCGTTAGCTGATGCTCAATATTGGCCGCTTTGCGAATGATGATCTCGTGTTTTTCGGAGAAAATAACCGGTGCGCCTTTGCTATGCTGTTTGGAATAACATAATGCATAATCGGCGCGTTCAAAGATAAGCTGGGCGCTTTCGGCCATGGTTGGGTATTCAACAAAGCCTATGGTGGCGGCAATTTGCACCGCGCCATCGCGCAGGTAAAATACATGCCGCATGGCCTCACATATCTGTTGGCCAATGCCGACCACATTTTCAATGTCTTCCGGTTTGGTTATAATGACGCCGAATTCATCACCGCCCAAACGCGCCAAGGTCATTCCCTCGCCCAAAACATTACTTAATCTTTCGGCGGTTTTCATCAGCAAATCATCGCCAGCGGGATGGCCAAAAACATCATTAATGCGCTTAAAACCATCTAAATCTAGCAGGCCAACCATTATTTTTTTATCTGGGCTGGCTTTATATTCCTCGGTTAAAACTTGCAGTTGATTGAAAAAACTACGCCGATTGGGCAATGAAGTGAGTGGGTCTTTATTGGCAAGATGCTGAATTTTACGTTCAGCCGCCACCCGCTCAGTTATATCGGTATGGGTGCTTAAATAACCACCGGTTTTAACCGGTTGCAAGTTAATTTCAACCACTTGGCCGGTGGTTAACTTTTGAGTTCTGGTGACCAATTGGTTGTTATTGGTGGCCTTTATGCCTTTGGCAATATATTGATCCGGGTCATCACCGGCATAAACACCGGCTTCAATGCGCAATTCCAATACTTTGATTAAACTCATTCCAGCATATAATTGCGTTGGTTTTAGGCCGTAAATAGTTGCAAATCTATCGTTAAAAACAACCAATTCGCGGTTGACATCAAACAATGCCAAACCCTGCGGCATATTGTTGATCGCCGCTTCAAACCACATATTCTGTTCACTCACCACGCCAGAGGTGCGCATCAAATCAGTGTTCAGGCTTTCCAACTCTTGGGTCATTAAACTATTGGCACGGTCGGCACGCTCTTGATCGCGATAAAGGCCATCATAAGCGTCACTTACCAAGTCACATAGCTGCTCAAGATCAACAGCGGGATCATCACTTTTAAACTTTGATTTTTCAACTTGGCGTTTCAGTAACTTATGCATTGCCACCTCCATCGCTCTCAAAAAATAGCGAAATTGTCATGGTCTGATTCTGCAATTTCGGCACACCACCCACTATTCTGGGGCAGATCTCGCCGTAAGAATAAAAACCGATGCGCGGCATATCTTGCCCCAATACCCGGCCAGCTGCATCAACCTCTTCCTCGGTGCGTTGTTTCATCACCAAACGGCGACCGACACAAGTGATCATAAGAGCCAATTGGCCGGCGGCTTGCTGCTCAACGGCCTCCAATGCCGCTTGCTCCGCACCTGCAACCAAGCCTTCATGCGTGGCTTTCATCAATTGCGCAACCGCGCCTTCCGGCATATTGCCGGCAAAAATGAGCGATTTATCCTCACGGTTAATGTTTAGAATTGTGCGCGTGGTCTCGCTATTTTCGACATTCGATTCAGAAATTTGCAACGGGAAAAGCAGGCCAGATGCCGGCAAATCAGCCGCCTCATCACCTAAATATTTTTCGTATAAATCTAGAGCTGGTTCACCGTCGAGCTCGTATAAAATA
>NVUS02000027.1 GCA_002402005.2 OCS116 cluster bacterium
CCGCCAATTTGTGGCTTGCACGATGGCCTGGCCGATGAAAGGTGCGACCATCGGCACCGAGATTAATATGCCGAATAAAATGGACATCATGCGAGCCATGGTTGCGCCTTCGAACAGATCACGAATGAGCGCGCGGGTGCCAATTTTTGGGCCCGATACGCCGATGCCTTGAATGATGCGGCCAAGGATGAGCCACTCGAAATTGCTTGAAACCACCGCAATGAGCGCGCCAAAAGCGTAAATGGCGAGGCCAATGAGGATGACTTTTTTGCGGCCAATGGCATCGGCCAACGGGCCAAAGATTAGCTCGCCAAACATCATGCCAAATATGAATGAAATGACGATATATTGGGTATGGTTTTGATTGACAATGGACAGGTCCTGCGCGATGTCGCCAAAGGCGGGCAGCATAATGTCCATACTCAAGCCGACCAATGACATGAGGCCGGCCAGCAGAGCGATGAGTTCGAATTTTGGGTTTGCAGGTGTGGACATATGATATGAATATCGCATTTTGGGCAAAAGGTCGACTGAAATTTAGGCTTGAAAATTATAGTGAATTGGTTTAATGTTCACTAATTGTTCTTTTTTTGACGAGATGTATGATGGAATTGGAAGCATTTATTGTGGCGGCAAAGGCCGCTTGTTATGTTGGTGGCGGTGCAGTGGCAAAACCCTGCCGTACGGACGCGCATGACTTATCATTTAGTGATGGTGATTGGAAATATCTGGACAGTTATTTTGGCGGTAGCGATTTTATTGGGCAAGAGGTGGTTTGGTATAAAGATACCGCCATTTGGGCGATGAATTATTATGGTTATATTATGCAGCCGGCGCTGATTAACGCGCAACAAGCGGGCGGTGTTATTAAAAATTCACTGTCATTATTATATGCTAAAAACCGGTTTTTAGGTGGGTTTGAGCATGTTGTTGGTGATTATGCTTATCGTGATGCCAATAAGGGCGATGTGATGCAATTTCATGGGGTTGAAATTATTCTTTTTGAGGGAGAGGAGGTCTATCGGTTGGATTATCATGGTGGGGTGATTAAGCCTTAGATGTCGCTAGGTTCTGCAACGAATCATGATATAGTTTTGTTTAGGATATGATTTTTCGGGGGGATGATCACAGGATTTATTTTGACCCGAGGCATAATGTCGACAAATTTTCAGATAGTTATGCTGTTTTTGAGTGATTTTTATCGCAATAAGCGCGGTGAATTGGTTGAGATTATCTCGCCAGATTTTATTTATCAATCACCATTTTTTGATGAGGTGGGTTTTGATGAATATGTCGATTGGATGAGCAAATTATCCAATCAACGCAGCATTGCCAAAACCAGCATTCCGACATCTGATGATGATGAGATTTTTACCCATACATTTTTGCTGAAAGTACTCGATTTTACTGAAGAATTTGCCGAAGAAATGTTTGGTCAGACTCAGATTACCATTAAGAATGGTTTGATTGAGCGGGTTATCAATGTTTATAAAGACCAGACATTAAACCCCGAAAAGTTTGAGCGCATTAAAGCCAAGCTTATAAAAGACATTTAATCAAATGTTTCGCCATGAGTTTTAACCAATTGGCATTTTTTTGCCAATCCATACGGATGCCACCACCAAAACTGCGAATAAAATGGTTTTGAAATCTAATGGTTCGCTCAGCATAAATATGGAAGCAAAAATGGTGATGAAGGGCTGCAACAATTGGGTTTGGCTGACCCGCGCGATGCCACCCAAAACTAAGCCTTTATACCAAGCAAAAAACGCGGTTAGCATGCTGACCAAAGCCAAATATGAAAAGCTAATATAAACCTCTATTGGGTAGCCGATAAATGTTTCGGGCGCATAGATGATGGATAGCGGCAGAGTGTAGACTAATGACAGGATGAGTGCCCAGCAGATGACTTGCCAGCCGCCTAGGCTTTTGGACAATTGCCCGCCGACCGCATAGCCAATGGCGGCCGAAATGATCGCGCCTAACAATGCCAGATCGGCCATTTGCAATGCACCGGAACCTTGGGTTAGAACATAGACGACCACCAATGCGCTGCCGATGAGGCTAACCAACCAGAAGGCCATGCTTGGCCGCTCTTTGGAAACCCATGCGCCAAAAATGGCCGTGGCCAGTGGCAAAATGCCGAGCACCACGCCACCATGTGAGGCGGGTACATATTGCATCGCCCATGAGGACAGGATAGGGAAACCTGCCACAACACCGAGCGATACAATGGACAATTTTATAATTTGAGCTTTATTGGGTATTTTTTGTTTAAAGGCCAGTAAAATAACCGCGGCCACCAAGGCCGATACCACCGCGCGGCCAGTGCCGATAAATATTGGGTCTAGATAAGGTACGACTAGGCGGGTGAAGGGTAAAGTGAGGCCGAAAGCCGCCACGCCTAAAATGCCATAAAGCATGCCTTTTGTTTCATCTGTCATATTTACCCCTGATTATTTAAACGCAGCATATAATGGCAAAACGCCCTTGCATATATACAAAGGCGTGGAGATTTTGGCTTTATTTGTTATGGTTAGTCAGCATCTGTTTTTGATGAAAGGGATGCGCCATCGACATATTTTATAGGGATATGGCTTAAATCTACATCATCCAAACAATTGACATTTACGCCCATAACGCCGGGTATTGAACGGGTGTGATGAAATGTATATATGCCGCAGATTTTGCAAAAATGATGTTTGGCAATTTTTAGATTCCATTGATAGAGCGCCAAATGTTCTTGGCCTTGCAGCAATTTAAAATCTGTTTCGTTAACTGACATCATCACTGCGTTTTTCTTTTTGCAGATTGAGCAATTGCAGGTTCTAAAATTGGTAAGTTCTGCCTCGATTTCAAATTTAATGGCGCCGCAATGGCATGAGCCGTTATATTTTGTCATGTTTTTACCTTTAAAGAATGAACAGTGAACCAGCTTAGCAGCACCAATGGCAAGCCAATGCCAAATGAATATCTAATGCCGAAATGCTCGGCGACAAAGCCTAACAAAGGTGGTGCTAGCAAGAATATAATGAAGGACAATTGCGCCAACGAAGCGACATTAGTGGCAGCGGGGCGGTCGGTGCGCTGGGCGGCGGCCGACATGGCCAATGGGAATAGCGAACTTGAACCAATGCCAATGAAGGCAAAGCCCAAAAGTGCGACATAGGCATTGGGCGAGAATGTGACCATTAATGTTCCTAAACCCAATATAGAAATTAAGATGCGGGCGATGCGCACTGGACCAAACTTGTCGATAAAGCCATCGGCAAAATAGCGGGTGATGGCTTGAGTGCCAGCACCAACAGCAAAGGCCATGCCGTTGACAAAGGCTGACATTTCGAAATTATCGCGCATGAAGATAATCGACCAATCAGCACCTGCACCTTCGAGCATCATGGCGCTTAAGGTGAGTGCAACTAGGGTTAAAATGCCCAGCGATGGCCGCACGAATTTCGGGGCTGGCTCATCTGACGTGGTGCGCTCTGGCGCGGGAGTAAAGCCCCAAAGCACCACCCAGAGAATAAGCGTGGCGACGGCATTTAACATAACCAGCCATAAGGTAGGGCTAATGGCCATTTGCGCGGCGGCAGCACCCAACATGCCGGCGGCGAAAAAACCAAGACTCCAGAACGCATGAGCACGATTCATCACCCGGCGGCCTAACATATGCTCGGTGCGGTCTGCCTCGAGATTGATGACAATTTCAAGTGCGCCAATGGCGACACCTGCGGCCAAAAGGCTGGTGAAGAATAGAGGAATGCTGCTGGCAAGAGATGCGGCAATTTCGGCCACACCCAATAAAGGCACAGCCAATAAGATGATCCATTTATAGCCGATTTTCTCGATTAATGGGTTTGAAAACATTAAAGAAATTTGCGTGCCAAGTGCAAAGCCTAGCAGACCAAGGCCAAGTGCGGCCTCACCTGCGCCCATGGCCAGCTGCATTTCGCCCAAGCGCGGAAAAATGCCGCCCAAGGTGAGCGAATATAAAAAGAAAACCGTATAAACTTTAATTTGATGTGACATAAAAGCTCCCCTACCCTTTAATTCGTATAACTTCAATTTTTTCATCACAAAATGCAATGGTTTTTTCGACTTTTGCATTGGTAATCAGTATATCGACCTGTGTACAATCAATGACTTTATGGCGCGC
>NVUS02000270.1 GCA_002402005.2 OCS116 cluster bacterium
CACATAGCCAGACAGGTGAGGGTAGTCGGCAATGCGGCGAATGTTACATTTGAAATGCCCAACATAGACAGGGTCGAAGCGCACCAAAGTGGTGAACAGTCGCCAATCTGCCTCGGTAATGGTTGAACCAGTTAAATATCGACGGTTTGATAGCCGGTCTTCGAGAAAATCAAGTGTTTCAAACAGCGGAACGATGGCCTCTTCATAGGCAGCTTGCGAGGTTGCAAAACCAGCTTTGTAAACACCATTATTTAGCGTGCCATAAATGCGGTCATTAAGCGCATCGATTTCGACTTGCAATGTTTCGGGATAATAATCGGTTTGAATCGCCCCAATATCATCAAAAGCCGAATTGAACATTCGGATGATTTCGGCAGACTCATTGGACACGATGGTATTGGTTTTTTTGTCCCACAATATCGGCACAGTGACGCGTCCCGAATAGTCAGAATCGGCCGCCGTATAGACTTGGTGCAAGAGCTTTGATTGATTGATGTTGTCGGCAATCACGCCATCACCAGTTTCGAATGTCCAGCCTTCATCGGCCATAAACCAATGCACGACCGATAAAGAAATCATTTTTTCTAGCCCTTTGATTGCCCTAAAAATCATGGCCCGATTGGCCCATGGGCAAGCATGAGATACATAGAGATGATAACGGCCTGCCTCGGCCTTGAAACCGCCGTGTCCGCTTGGGCCTGCCGAGCCATCAGCGGTAATCCAGTTGCGAAATTGCGAGGCCTTGCGTACGAAACGCCCGTCATTTTTCTTCGTGTCATACCATTGATCGACCCATTTTCCGTTTTGCAATAATCCCATGTTCAAACCTTTCAATTTTTCATCTTTAACTTGACCAGAAAGATCGCATGTTCTAATTTTAATGTAAAGACCGGTAAATATGAACAAACAGTTCTAATTTGGAGAACATTATGGGGCAAATTGAAGACCTGAGATTGTTTGTGCAGATTGTCGAAAGTGGCAGCATAACGAGCGCTGCACAAAAGATGCACATCGCAAAATCGGCGGTCAGTCGCCGTTTGGCTTTGCTCGAACAACGATATGCCACCCGTTTAATTCATCGTAAACCCGGGCATTGGGAAATCACATCGACGGGTAATGAGCTTTATCAGCGGGCTGTGGAGGTTGTGAATGATGTCGACGAGGTAGAACATGATTTTACTGAAAGCGCGCAAAGCCTAAAGGGCACACTGATTGTTTCCGTCCCCAGAGAATTTGGACAATCGTTTCTGAACCCAGCTTTAATGGCATTTAAAACCAGACACCCCGAAATTCAATTGATGGTAGATTTTGACGATCGAAAAATAGATCTTGCGCGTGATAATTATGACTTCGCGATCCGCATTACATCAGATTTGGAGCCTAATTTGGTTGGTGACCGGTTGGGTTCAATCCGTCATCAGGTATTTGCCTCAGCATCATATCTAACGCGTCGGGGAACACCAGTTCAGCTAACTGATTTAAAGCATCATGATTTACTCGATCATAGTGCCACAAGGCGTTCGAGCTGGTCGTTTAAAAATTCTAAGGGCAAAAGGCAAACTGTCGAATTTCAACCATCATTAAATTCCAATAGTGGTACGTTTTTGCTTGAGGCGGCAAAAAAAGGCATGGGAATATCCAGACTACCTGATTTCATTTGCCAATCCTCATTAGAAACTGGCGAACTGACCCCGATTTTAACCGATTTAACTTCCCCCGAATTTGGAATTTATTTAGTTCATTCTGAAAATAGACGCTTAAACCGACGCATGCGATTGTTTGCGGATGAAATGAAAACCGCGTGTGCATCAATAGACAATCAACAGAGCTGGTCTGACAAATAACAAAAAGCAGTTGGTTCACTGCGAACAATCGCTCTACTCTTCCATTGCGGTTCACCCTGCACAGCAGGAAAGTTTACTCACATCCATATCGAATGTTTGGGCGGCAAGCTTTAACCCCTCTACGGTTGTCAGATAAGGGAATATCATCGAAGCCAGTTCCTCATAAGTCATCCCCATTTTAATGGCTATTGCGGCGGTTTGGATGCTATCTGAATCTTCTGGCGCCAAAATATGAGCGCCAAGTAACTTCTTGGTTTTTGCGTCTGCAATTAATTTAAACAGCCCGCGCGTATCCCGTGCGGCAAGCGCGCGCGGTACATTATCCAGAGTCAGAACAGATGTTTTTACTGTAAAACCCGCAGCGCGCGCTTGCGCCTCAGTCAACCCAACACTGGCAACTTGTGGATCGGTAAAAATCACAGCAGGCATATGGGTCTGTATGTTGGCTTAACTTGCAATGACCCGGTCAAGGAAATCGTCGACCTCTGTTTGGAGTTTTTGAGTTTGAGTGGACATGCTATTTGTGGCTTCGCGCATCAAATTGGATGAAATATTTGCCTTCTCGGCTCGATCACTTACGACGATCATATTTTCTGTAACTAATATTGTTTCGTTAGATGTTTCTTGAATATTTTGAGATATAAGTAACGTTGCTTCACTTTGCTGCTCTATAGCCGAAGAAATAGCAGAAGTGATTTCGTTAGCCCTATCCATTGTTTTGGTAATATCGTTAATGGCTTGAACCGTATTCTTAGTGGAATCTTGAATGAGGTTTATTTGAATGCTGATGTCTTCAGTTGCTTTTGCGGTTTGACTTGCCAATGCTTTTACTTCTGATGCCACAACAGCAAAGCCTTTACCCGCATCACCAGCCCTTGCCGCCTCAATGGTGGCATTTAACGCCAACAAATTGGTTTGTTCCGCAATGTTTTGAATAAGGTCAATCACCTCACCAATGCCATTTGCCGCGTTTGAAAGCCCGTTGACAGTTCCACTTGTTGCTTGAGCTTCGTTAATAGCATCATCAATAATTTCGATGTTTTGAGCCACTTGGCGTTTAATCTCTGAGATGGAGGTGGTCAACTCTTCGGCGGCGGAAGCCACATTTTGTACATTGGCGCTTGCTCGTTCTGAAGCGGTTCGCGCTGATTGTGATTGGTTTGCTGTTTCAACTGCATCGCCTATTAAATTATTTGTACTTTCTTCCATTTCAGAGCAGCTATTACTGACGTTGGCAATGAAACCCATAATGTTAGACTTGAAGTTGCGCGCGAAACTTTGTTGTTCAACTTTTGCTTCTTTTTGCATTTTTTCGCGATCAGTAATTTGCTGTTTTTCCAACTTGATAGTTGCAATTGCATTATCTTTAAATACAGAAACTGCCTTTGCCATATCTCCAACTTCATCTGCGCGTTTTAGGCCTAGAATTTCAGTATCTAATTTTCCTTTAGATATAAGTGACATTATATTTGTGAGGTTAGATATGGGTTTTGTGATAGAACGGGCTAACAAAAATCCAATTAGGCCGAATGACAATAATACCCCTAAAATTACCACAATCATATAATTTCTGGCACTTGTGAGCGGTGCAAAAACTTCTTTTAGGTCTTGAACGGCGACGAGCGTCCATGTCGCATTGTGAAATTCTAGGTCTGTTACTGCCATTATCGAATCTACACCATGATAATTTTCGTTTGAGCTAATAGTGACTCTATCAACGGAGGATTTTGACAAAATGGGTGATTCTATCTTTGTTTGAAGTATTTTATATTCCTCATTCAATTCTGAATCACTGCGCATTAAGCCATCGCTACCCACAATGAAGGTTTCTCCCGTATTGCCGAGTTTGCCGTTTGATTTCATAATATTATTCATATTATCGATAGGCATTTGGTAGGCAATAACCCCCAGTCGCTTTCCGGTGAGATCAAACACAGGTTCTGCAATAAAACTAGCGGCTGCACCGTGGCTAGGGGCGTATGGCTTGAAGTCATCAAAGACCACTTGCCCAGCATCAAGTTTTAAACCTTTTTGAAATACAGTGCCTAAACCAGTGTTCTTATACTTGCCAGTGGCTAAATTTGTAGCATAGTCAAGTTCCTTGAAAACGGTATAAATAAGGTCGCCTTTAAGATTGAATAAAAATATATCATAATAGCCACGTGCG
>NVUS02000271.1 GCA_002402005.2 OCS116 cluster bacterium
GATTATATCGTTTCGGCTCAGACTCAAATTAGTGATGGCGTTAAACGCCATCGCTTCTAATGAATTGACCGCAATGATTGGGATGTCGCGTGCTGCGGCAAACATGCGGGCAAAGGCCAAAGCGATGCGCGCGCCGGTAAATGTGCCGGGGCCGATGGTCACTGCAATTTGGCTGATGTCTTTGGCTTTAATGCCAGCTTGTTGCATCAGCATTTGGGCTTGGTGGGCGATGATCTCGGCATGGCCGCGCTCTAAAATTTCGAACCATGCATAGGCCTTGCCGCCATCCAAGGGGGTAAGAGCCACGCTACAGGCTTTGGTGCAACTGTCTAAACTTAGCTGATAGCTCATATAGTGAAAGCCTATACAGATTGCTCAACGCTGAGCACTTCGGGGATGAAATGACGCAGCAAGTTTTCGATGCCGCTCTTCAGTGTCATGGTCGAGCTTGGGCAACCGGCGCAAGCGCCTTTCATGCGCAAATATACCACGCCAGCTTTAAAGCCTTTAAAGACAATGTCGCCACCATCTTGCGCCACGGCGGGGCGGATGCGGGTGTCGATCAGTTCTTTGATCGCCAATACCAAATCTTTATCATCTTCTTCAAAAAATTCTTCTTCGCTATAATCTGCATTGGGGTCTTCGAGCAATATTGGCATATTGGCCATGAAATGATCCATAATGGCGCTCATCACGGCGGGTTGTAAATCGTCCCAATTTTGATCGGCTGTTTTGGTGACGGTGATGAAATCACTGCCTAAAAACACAGTTTTGACCCCGTTAATCACAAATAACCTTTGTGCCATTGGCGCAAATTCGGCTTCGGCATCGCTGTTAAATTCCAGCGGCTCATAAGGCGAAATGGGTTGACCCGGCATAAATTTTAGGGTTTCGGGGTTTGGTGTGGTTTCGGTTTGAACAAACATTTTTACATTCCTGACGAATTAACTCGGATATAGTTTATAACCAATATAAATCATTAATTCAAGCGATATTAGCTCAATGCAGAAATATCTTTGTCACTCAGATTGCCGGGTATCAACGTGACCGGAATGGGGAAAACCTCGGCCGATTGATTAGCCAACGACGCCACCAATGGCCCTGGGCCCGAACCATCGACTGCGCTGCCCAACATTAAGATGGCAATGGCTTCGTCTTGTTTGATCAGGTCGAGAATTTCTTCGCGTTTATCGCCTTGTTTGACGACAATTTCGGGCATCAACTCTACAGCTGATTCGACATCATCTAAAATGGCTTTAATCACTTGCTCGGCATTGGCATAAGCCTCATCCCGCATGATGGCTTCGACCCCCAACCAATGTTGAAAATCGGCATTGTCAATAACATGTAAAATGGTGATCAGCGCGCCGGTGGCAATGGCGCGTGAGGCAGCGTATTTAAGCGCAATGCGGCATTCATCCGTATCATCAATCACCACTAAAAACTTACGTTTGCAATCCATATCGACCCCTCATAGATTAACCATACGAATGCTTAACCTGACATCAAATGAGACAAAGCGCAAGCTATACCATAAATCCAACTATTTTTTTGACGTCTTGCACCAATGGCTCAGCTAGCGCACGGGCGCGCTCAGCACCCTCTTTAAGCACTTGGTCAATATGTGCCTCGTCTTTTACCAAGCGGTTCATTTCATCGCCAATTGGGCCGATTTTTGCCACGGCCAAATCAATCAATGCGGCTTTAAATTCTCTAAATTGCTGACCGCCAAATTGATCCAACACTTTTTGATTGTCACTATCATCCAAGGCTGCAAAAATAGACACGAGATTACGCGCTTCTGGCCGCCCTTCAAGCCCAGCCACTTCGCTCGGCAAAGCATCAGGGTCAGTTTTGGCTTTTTTGAGCTTTTTGGCCAACATATCACTGTCATCATTCATATTGATGCGGGTCATATCTGACTCGGCACTGCTGCTCATTTTTTTAGTGCCATCACGTAAATTCATCACCCGCACTGGTTTGTTGCCAAAATTAATAAGTGGTTCGGTTAGGCAGAAAAATTGATCGCCAAAACCCAGCTCTTTAATCTCATCAGCATAATCATTGTTGAATTTTTGCGCAATGTCGCGGCACAATTCTAAATGTTGTTTTTGGTCATCACCAACCGGCACATGGGTGGCGTTATAAACCAAAATATCCGCTGCCATCAGGTTGGGGTAAGCATAAAGACCGACTGACATGCGTTCGGAATTTTTACCAGCTTTGTCTTTAAACTGGGTCATGCGGTTCAACCAACCAAGCCGTGCCACGCAATTAAAAATCCAGCCCAATTCAGCATGAGCAGCCACACGGGATTGGTTAAAAATTATACTTTTTGCGGGGTCTATACCTGCTGCCAAATAGGCTGCGGCCACTTCTAAAGTGCGTTGGCGCAAAACTTTAGGTTCTTGCGCCACGGTGATGGCATGCATATCCACCACGCAATAAATATTTTCGAAACTTTCATCATCTTGCAGGGTTACAAATTTTTGAATCGCCCCCAAATAATTGCCCAAATGTAATTTACCAGAAGGCTGAATGCCCGAGAAAACGCGTTTTGTGAACTGGGTCATGATATTCCTAACTCTTTTTATTTGTTGAGCTGTTATCGCTCGAATTTTTAGCTTTTTCAAGCGGTTTACTGGTTTTATTTTTGCGCTTCACAAAGCCCTTCATTTCACTAAGGGTCAGTGCGCCGGTATAATGTAGGAATAAACCATAGGTCAACGCCCCTTCGATCACCAATAAAAACATTAGGCCGCCGCGCAAAATATCGTTATTATCGGCGCTTAGCCAAGGGCTTAGATAGGTGGCGCTATAATAGATACAAGCGCCCATTAGCAGGCTGGCAATGGCGATCATTGGCAGAGTTTTGATGCATTTTCTATCCAAATGAAAATGCCCGCGCATATAAAGTGTGGTTGCCAGCAGCAGTAAATTCATCCACGCTGCGATGGATGTGGCGACGGCAATGCCAACATGTTGCCAATATTCAGCAAAAATAAGTGCCATAATGGTGTTGGCGATGATGCTGGCAATGCCAAAATACATTGGGGTTTTGGTATCTTCGTTGGCGAAAAACCCCGGTGAGAAAACTTTGATTGCTACAAATGCCGGCAAACCAGTGGCGAAGGCGCGGAGCACAATTGCGGTTTCCTGCGTGGCGGGTGCGTTAAAGCGGCCACGCTCAAACAATACCGAAACCACCACTTCGGCGATGAAGAAAAACGCCACCATGGCTGGGATGGTCAGCATCATCGAAAATTCCAACGCGCGGTTTTGCAAATCATTGGCCTCGGCTTTGTCATGCGCGGCAAAGGCGCGTGATAGGCTGGGCAACAATACCACACCGACTGCCACACCAACCACACCAAGTGGCAATTGATACAACCGGTCGGCATAATATAGATAGCTGACCGCGCCGGCATAAGATGTGGCAATGCCAGTGCCGATGACAATGTTAATTTGGGTGATACCGCCGGCAATGACCCCCGGGATGCCGAGTTTGACCAATTCTTTAATGTCTTTGTTAAACCGTGGGCGGGTGAAATGCGGCAAATATCCTTGTTTTTTGCAATAATACCAGATGGCTGCGACCTGCACAAAACCGGCAAATGTAACCGCATAAGATAGATAACGCGCGACTGTTTCTTGCTGGATAATATTGAACAATACCAGCAAAATAATGGCGCTGACCAGCACCACATTGAGCAAAACAGGGACTAAGGCGGCAATGGCGAATTTGTGAAAACTGTTTAAAATGCCGGCAATTAACGCCATGACTGATAGAAATATCAGATAAGGGAACATAATGCGCGCTAGTTCGACTGCCAGGTTATATTTGCTGGAATCAGCTCGAAACCCCCAAGCAATGCCGCCGAGTAGGGTGGGCATAAAAATCTCGAACAAGGCGGTGAGGATTAGCAGAATCAATACCAGACCACTCATCGCTTCGGAAGCAAATTTTGTGGCCGCGGCCTCGCCATGCTTTTCGACTTTTTTATTATAAAGCGGTATAAACGCGGCGTTAAACGCGCCTTCGGCAAATATGCGCCGGAACAGGTTGGGAATGCGAAACGCCACAATAAACGCGCCAGCAATGGGCCCGGTGCCAAGCACAGCAGCCAGCAACATATCGCGTACAAAGCCTAATATGCGGCTGAGCATGGTCATCATGCCAACAGTGAGGGCATTTTTTGCAAATTTCATAGTCTGCCCTATTCCTGCAAAATCGCCATTAAGGTGGTTTTGATATTGTCTTCTCGCTCTTCATTGGTAATTTTATTTTGCATCAAATCTACCACATAGAAAGCATCAATCGCCCGCTCGCCAATGGTCGAAATATGTGCTGAGCCAATGTTTAAATTCAACTGGTATAAAGCACAAGTTAAGTCATAAAGCAATTTAGGTCTATCAAGACCGTTAATTTCGATCACCGTGAATTTTTCCGACAGGTTGTTTGACAGTGAAACTTTAGGATTCACGTGAAACGCTTCGATATTTTGTTTGAGGGCTTTTTTCTCGAGTGTTGAGGGCAGATGAATTTCACCACGCAAGGCTTTTTCTATGGTGTTGGTGATCGATTTGGAGCGGCGTTTCTCGTCAAAATCATTTTCGAAATGGCGTTTAATTTGCACTTTATCTAGCGCCATACCATCGCGTGTGGTGAAAATATTTGCGCCAACAATATCCCCACCCATCGCCGCGCATGAGCCGGTAATGATGGATAGCAGCCGTGGGTGATCGGCAGCAATCACGTTGATTTCGGTCATTTCCAAAAATGCATCGGTCGAAACGCTGGTGGCGAGGCCATCTTTATCGGCTTTTTGTATCAATAATGCGTGTTTAACTTGAGTTTCGAGCGGTACATAAAGCAGGTAAGGCGGGTAATGGCGCTGGGCAAAATTCAGTTGGCGTTTTTTAGATAATTTTTTAACCGATAATTTTTCCAGCTCTGCTGTCAGTAATTGTTTGGCAATGACGACACGCTCTTCGAGTTTTTCGCGCGAGCCCTCGCCGGTTAAAAGTCGTTCGGTTTGATAGTATAACTCGCGCAGCAGCTGGCCTTTCCAGCCATTCCACACGCCGGGGCCAACAGCGCGGATGTCGACCACCGTCAACACCAATAACATGCGCAAACGCTCCAAGGTTTTGACCTTGCCGGCAAAATCTTTAATGGTTTTTGGGTCCATCAAATCACGGGTTTGTGACACTTCGCTCATTTCCAAATGATCTAGCACCAAC
>NVUS02000272.1 GCA_002402005.2 OCS116 cluster bacterium
GTGCGGTGTTGGGGCTAAATATGGCGCATCGGTTTCGACCAAGATGCGTTCAATCGGCACCAGTCTGGCCGCTTCATGCACGTTTTTGGCGTTTTTAAAGCTGACGATGCCTGAAAAACTAACAAATGCACCTAGGTCAAGGCCGGCCTTGCACAATTCTATGCCGGAACTAAAGCAATGCAATAATATCTTAAACTCACCCCTGAGCATTTCTTCTTTTAATATGGCAGCCATGTCATCATCACTATCACGCGAATGAATCACCAACGGCAAGCCGGTTTGGCGTGCGGCTTCAATATGGGTGCGGAACACTTGATCTTGCTCAATCTTAAATGATTGATCGTGAAAATAATCCAAACCCGCCTCGCCGATGCCAATCACTTTTTCATGTGCGGCATATTGCAATATGGTCTCAAGGCTAATGTCAGTTTCGTCCTGCGCGTTACACGGGTGGGTGCCAACGGTGCAATAAACATCTTCATGGTCGAGTGCAATTTTATGCACTTGATCAAATTGCTTAATGCGGGTGCTGATCGAGGTCATAATGCCAATACCAGCATCATGTGCGCGTTGGATAACCTGTGGAAGTTCCTGTTCAAAATCAGGGAAATCTAGGTGGCAATGGCTGTCTACTAACATATCTTGTTTCCTTTATACACAAGCCTTGAGCTATTTACCTCACAACACTAACATACGGTCATAAGTACATGTATTGATAACTATTTGTCATCTATGTAACGTGGAAAAACTGGGGATGGCTTGTTGATATCCAAACCGGCCCGCAACCAATTGTCCTTAGATAGATGCTCAAATTGGCGTTTATTCACATCGACACTCAACATGTCTAAAAACTTAACCGCACCGTTGGGGATATATGGTTGTGCCATAATCGCAACTTGGCGAATGATCTCGGCAGTTAAGGCCAAAACCACACCCATTCTTGCGGGGTCAGTTTTCTTAAGCGCCCACGGTTCTTGCGCGGCAAAATATTTATTGGTCTCACCCACCACATCCCAAGTGGCGACAATGGCCAAGTGAATTTGCTGAGTCTTCATGGCTTCACGTGCCTTTACAATGGCATTTTCGGCCAAAGCAATCAGCGCGTTGTCTGCATCCGTTAAATTCTCAATAGCGGGTAACTTGCCTTCGCAATTTTTGGCAATCATGGATAGTGAGCGTGAGGCCAAATTGCCCAGATCATTGGCAAGGTCGGCATTGGTGCGGTTGACTAACGCAGTATGGCTATAACTGCCATCACGGCCATAAGGCACTTCGCGCATTAAGAAATAACGCATTTGGTCAAGGCCATATTTTTCAATCAATTGGTGCGGATCGACCACATTGCCAACCGATTTGCTCATTTTTTCGCCGTCATTATTGATGAAACCATGGCCGAATACGCGTTTTGGCAGTTTGATATCGGCAGACATGAGGAATGCCGGCCAATAAATGGCATGAAAACGCAGAATGTCTTTGCCAATGATGTGCAAATCGCACGGCCAATATTTATCGAATTTTTCATTATCAGATAAAAAGCCCGCGCCGGTTAGGTAATTGGTCAGCGCATCGACCCAAACATACATCACATGGCCATCAGCGCCCGGAACGTCGACGCCCCAGTCAAATGTCGTGCGCGAAACGCTCAAATCGCGCAAGCCACCTTTGACAAAGCTCTGCACCTCGTTACGGCGGCTGTCTGGGCCAACAAATTCCGGATGTTCGCTATACAAAGTCAGTAATTTATCTTCATAAGCCGAAAGCTTAAAGAAATAGCTGTCTTCTTCCATCCACTCAACGGGTGTACCTGTTGGTGCTTGGAACGAGCCATCTTCTTGTTTGGTTAGCTCTTTTTCATCATAATAGGCTTCATCACGCACTGAATACCAACCCGAATATTTCTCTAAATATATATCGCCTTTGGCTTCCATGCGTTTCCACACTTCTTGCGCTACGGTTTTGTGGCGCTCCTCTGTGGTGCGCACAAAATCATCGTTGGAGCAATTCAGCGCGATCGACAGGTCTTCAAAGGCTTTAGAGTTGGCAGCAGCCAGTTCTTCGACCGTCACGCCAGCTTTTTCAGCGGTTTGTAGCATTTTCTGCCCATGTTCATCCGCGCCAGTCACATATAATACGTCAAAACCATCTAGTCTTTTAAACCGCGCCAAGGCATCGGTGGTCATCATTTCATATGCATGGCCAATATGTGGCACGCCATTGGCGTAGGGTATAGAGGTGGTGATATAAAATGGGGTTTTGTCGGTCATTTATTTTCTCAGTCTGGTTTCGCTTATTTGGCGAGTTTCTCTAAATTCAAAAATTCGGTGATGATGGTCTGTTTTTTATCCATATTAAACGCCGCATTGATACGAAATTTTTGCTCGCTACTTTCCCATAGACTGAACAAAGCATCAAGCGTGAAATGCGCCTTTAAGTGGTTAAACAGTTTAATTTCGACATTTGGCAACGGCATATGCGCATCTGCCGCCTGGCCAAGTGAAATAAATTTAATCAAACGGCTTAAAATGGCCAAATATTGCTCGGTGAAGAATATATATTTACTCTCAACGGCTTTTAGCGCCAATTCACTACCCAATTTATGTATGTCATCGCGTGAAATCTGCGGAATTTGGTAGAGCAGAGCCAGCATTTTTTTGTATATTTCCAGCCCTTCAACATCAATCACCTCAAGCACCCGGGCAAAACTGCCTTGGCCTAAAAACAAAATGATGTCGCGTTCCTCTGCATTCATTTCAACATGATAGGTCTGCAACAATTGGCTTATGACCTGTTCATCAAGATCTGGTAATTTTAACATACGACAGCGCGACCTTATGGTCGGTAGCAATTTGGCTGGCAAGGAGCTGATGATCAAAAATACCGTATTTTGTGGCGGCTCTTCCAGCGATTTAAGCAATGCATTGGCGGAGCTGATGTTTAAATCATCGGCACTGTCGATGATGATCACCCGCCAACCGCCTTTTTCGACGGTTTTATTGATGAATTGCTCGGCCTTACGTACATTTTCTATATTAATATTCTGGCCAAATTTTTTGGTTTTGTCGTTATAAGCACGTTTGAGCACAAATAGTGATGGATGGCTACGTGCCCTCACCTGTTGTGCCGATATGGCGTTAAAATTGGGTGTTAGGCTTGTGAGGCCTGCCGCACGGACATTATCAGGGTTTTTAAACTCTAAGATAAATTGGGCAAATTTATAAGCCAATGTGGCTTTGCCTATGCCTTTTTGGCCGGATATAATCCAAGCGTGATGCATCTTACTTGACATGAAACCATCAAATAAAGCTTGCTGTGCGGTGTCTAAACCGCGCAGATTTTCATTGTCACGCGGATGCGGAAAATTCTCAAGCTTATCGATTTCCAATATTTCAGACATAAATTAGTCAGTTTTCTCTATCAATTTTTTAGCATTTGCCCATATATCA
>NVUS02000273.1 GCA_002402005.2 OCS116 cluster bacterium
CTATTAATGCCCAAAAACAAGCCGAAGAAAAAGACTTAGAAAGCCTGCTGACACCGATTTGGTATGTGCCTGAAACCACCAGTTTGCAAGACCAGTTGAATAATTTTTTAAAACGCAAAAGCCATTTTGCATTGGTGGTCGATGAATATGGCGAAACCCAAGGCCTGATTACCTTGGAAGATATTTTGGAAGAAATTGTTGGCGACATTGTTGATGAACATGATCATGGCTTAAAAGGCATGCGGCTTCAACCCAATGGCAGTGTGAATGTTGATGGCCATATATCGGTGCGCGATTTAAACCGCGCCATGGACTGGCAATTGCCGCAAGATGATGCCATTAGTGTGGCTGGGCTGATTATCAATGAAGCGCAGATCATTCCAAATATTGGGCAAGCATTTAATTTTTATGGCTTTCGGTTTGAGATTTTGCGCAAACAGGCAAACCGGTTGACCGCGATACGGGTGACTAAACTTTAATGTGAGCACCCTAGCCTCAACCTTTCAGTACAACTCCCGCTAAACCTTTCAGTACAACTCCCGCTCAAAAAACTCATGTGTTTTTTGAGCCAGCCGGACTGGAGGCCGCCACTTATGTGGCGCACCCGCGTAGGCCTGAGCAAAGCGAAGAATAGCCGCGAGCGAAATAAATGAAGTACCCGAGTATTGGCAGGAGTGTTACCCAGTATCGGCTTCAAAAAGACAGTTAGCTGGTTGTTGATGCTCTGGAAGTCTGCATTTTTGCTGGGCACTGCGTGCGTTCGCTCCGCTCTCTAGCTAAGCCACTCAGCCGCTGGTCGGAAGCCAATTCACCACCCCAATCAACTACATTACGCTTAGTGAGCTCGAGTTTGGCGAAGCACCGAATTCTGGTGCCCTTTCGCAAACTCAGAATATGTTGCTTGGTGCCATACTACCTATCATGGAAAAACGGTTCGAAGCCGCAGGCTGAGACAAGCGCGACCGCGCGTCGCCATTAGCCGTGGCAAGAGAGCGGAGCGAACGAGCGCTAGTGCTAACAGAGAGAAGGCCAATAGGCCGCCCGAACGTAAAAATGCAGACTTCCAGAGCTTAGGCAGGATGTTGCCCGGTGATGGCTGAAAGGTTGTGACGTGGAAAGTTTGTGCTGGAGTTGCAACCAATGAACCCGCATTTACCGCTGCAAAGACACTAAGAAAGTTAGCTGTCCTGCCAATACTCGGGTACTTCATTTTTACGTTCGCTACGCTCTCTTGCCGACCGCGCGTTGGTCGGCAGCGACTGCGAACGGCCGCACTCGCGTTCACTGAATAGCACGTTGCATTGAAAAAACGGGTAGATAGAAATTCTGAGCTTTTTCAGCGCAAGATATTTATGCTCAACGCATGTAATGTACTCGCAAACTCATCCTTCAACTCACCCATAATCATCTTATGCTGCATCACCCGGCTTTTGCCATCTAGGGCTGTGGCTTTGATTTTTACGTTGAAATGCGTATTGCCGCCTTCGCGCCAACCGCTATGCCCCGCATGTTGGTCAGATTCGTCAATTACTTCCAAAATCTCGGGTGAAAGGGCGTCATTTAATTTTTGTTTAATAATATTTTTCATAAAGCCTATATAATCCCTTCCAAAATCACTTACAATGGTTTAATAATATTGCCTCAAACAATTTTAATAATTTGATCTTTTAAATACAACATGCGGATAGTGATTTGAGCGATAATAACGATTTTTTTTCCAGCTTACGTGTCAAACCTAAAGACGATTTGACCCGCAAAAAGCATCAATTGCCTTGTGATCACCCTCAATGTGAGAAAGCTGGCGAACATAAAGCCCCCAAAGGCAGCAATGAAGCCAACCAATATTATAATTTTTGCTTAGCCCATGTACGCGAATATAATAAGGGCTTTAATTTCTTTAAAGAAATGAAAGACGCTGAGGTTAAGGCTTATATTGCCGAAGCCCGCACTGGCCATCGCCCGACATGGAAACGTGGCACTGGCGGCAGTTTAAACGCCGCGCAAGAAGCCAATTTGGACAATGGCCTCAATGGCCGCAACCGCCTCAAAGACCCGTTTGAATTTTTTGGTGGCGATGTGCCGGTTGGTGCATCTGGCCGGCCGCGCAAACAATTGCGCAATGCCGAACGCAAAGCTTTGGCCAAATTAGGCCTCGATGAAAGCGCCAAACCTGCCGAAATTAAAAAACAATTTAAAATGCTAGCCAAACGCCATCACCCGGATTTAAACCGTGGCGACAAAGCCAGCGAAGCCATTTTGTCCGAAATTATATCGGCATATAATCATTTAAAATCAGTAGATTACGTATAATATCATTAGAAAATTGGAAATAATATGACTGCACCGACACCTGACATCAAAATCTCGGTTCGTGAAGCTTTTGGGATTGATTCTGACTTAGAAGTGCCTGCATTTTCGAAACGCTGCGAACATGTGCCCGAAGTTGATACCGATTATTTGTTCAACCGCGAAATCACCTTGGCGATTTTGGCCGGCTTTGCGTATAACCGCCGGGTGATGATTCAGGGCTATCATGGTACAGGCAAATCGACCCATATTGAGCAAGTTGCAGCTCGGCTTAACTGGCCGTGCATTCGGGTCAATTTGGACAGCCACATCAGCCGGATTGATCTGGTGGGTAAAGATGCCATCGTACTCAAAGACGGTAAACAGGTGACTGAATTTAAAGAAGGCATTTTGCCTTACGCTTTGCAAAGCAACACGGCATTGGTATTTGATGAATATGATGCTGGCCGTGCCGATGTGATGTTTGTAATCCAACGTATTTTGGAAGCCCATGGCAAGCTAACCTTGCTTGACCAAAGCCGGGTGATTTCGCCGCATGAAAGTTTTAGATTGTTTGCCACTGCCAATACCATTGGTTTGGGCGATACATCTGGTCTTTATCATGGCACACAACAAATTAACCAAGGCCAAATGGACAGATGGAACATTGTGGCTGTGTTGAACTATCTGCCGCATGATGACGAAGCTGCCATTGTGGCAGCCAAAGTTAAATCTCTGGCCGAAACCAAAGGTGGCAAAGAGATTATTGGCAATATGGTGCGGGTGGCTGACCTGACCCGTCAGGCGTTTATCAATGGCGATTTATCGACCGTGATGAGCCCACGGACGGTGATTACATGGGCGGAGAATATGCAAATTTTCAACGACATGGCTTTCTCCTTCCGCGTGACATTTTTAAACAAATGCGACGAGCTAGAACGTGGCTTAGTGGCTGAGTTTTACCAGCGGGTATTTGATCAAGAATTGCCAGAATCAACCGCGCATGTGGCTTTAAGTTAGACTGATAAAGTTAGGCTGATATATGTCAAAAACCGACAGGTACAAACATAAAAAACGTGCCGAAAAAGTAGCGCCATTTAAAAAGGCGCTGTCTTTGACCATGCGTGCCATTTCCGAAGATAGTGAATTGGCGGTGATTTATGGTGTGGACCGCCCCAGTGTGAGCGGCCAAAAGGCGCGACTGCCCGACCCTAGCTTTATTTCCAAAGCCGAAGAAATTACGTTGATACGTGGCAGCGCCGACATGTTGGCGCTAACCCATGCTTTGCATAACGAAACCATGCACAGTAAATTGGCCCCGCTCAACCCCGATGCCAAAGCTGTGTTTAACATGGCCGAGCAAGCGCGGATTGCCTCAGTTGGTGCGGCACAAATGAAAGGCATGGGGCGGAACCTTAATGCTGATTTTGCTCAAAAATTGCAAAAACGTGGGGTGAAAAAACCCGGCAATGCCGAAGAAGCGCCGATGGACATTGCTTTGGCTTTGTTGCTGCGTGAAAAAATAGCCGGCCTTGCGCCACCTAAAAAATATGCCGAAAACCTAAACCTTTGGCGCGAATATTTTGATGACAAAGCCCATGACTTATTGGAAAACATCGCCGAAAATAAAGATGACCAATATCAATTTGCTCGCGATCTTTACGACTTATTGCGCGCCTTTGACATGGGTGATGAATTGGGCGATTTGGACAACCCGCAAGAAGATGGTGCCCAAAATGACGCTGCCCAAGGCGAAGCCGAACAGGGCATGGATGATGCTGAGCAAGAAGCTGCCGACGGCGAAGAACAAAGCGATGAAGATTTAAAAGGCGAAACTTCCGAAGATTCTGAACAGATGATGGAAGAGGATTCCGACAAGGTTGGTGACATAGAAGAAACTGACGGCGACGAAAGCACTGAGGGTGAGAATAGCGACGCTGACCCGATGAGTGACAATTTTGACCCGGAAAAAGCCCCTTATAGTGCCTATACCACTGAATTTGATGAGATTATTCACGCCGAAGATATATGTGATGATTTTGAATTGGCCAAATTGCGCGAGCATTTAGACGGCCAAATGCAGCATTTACAAGGTGCGGTATCGCGCCTTGCCAATAAATTAATGCGCTTACTTTTGGCCCAGCAAAATAGAAGTTGGGAATTTGACCTTGAAGAAGGCATGCTCGATGCGGCTAAATTGGCGCGGGTGATTGCTGATCCTTTATTGCCCTTATCGTTCAAGCAAGAAAAAGACACTGATTTTAAAGATACCATCGTCACCCTATTGATTGACAATTCGGGCTCGATGCGCGGCAGACCAATTACCATTGCGGCCATATGTGGCGATGTTTTGGCCCGAACCTTAGAGCGTTGCAAAGTGAAAGTCGAGATTTTGGGCTTTACCACCCGCGCTTGGAAGGGCGGCCAATCGCGCGAAAATTGGATGGAAGCGGGCAAGCCGAAATATCCGGGTCGCTTGAATGATTTGCGCCACATTATTTACAAACGGGCTGATACGCCTTACCGCCGCGCCAAGAATAATCTTGGCTTGATGATGCGCGAAGGCTTGTTAAAAGAAAATATTGATGGCGAAGCTTTGGCTTGGGCGCATAATCGTTTATTAGGCCGGCCTGAACATCGCCGCATTTTGATGGTAATCTCCGATGGTGCACCGGTTGACGACAGCACATTGAGCGCCAATATTGGCAATTATTTGGAGAAA
>NVUS02000274.1 GCA_002402005.2 OCS116 cluster bacterium
AATCTGCCAGTCACACTGTCACTCAATGTGCCTTTGTCATCTCGCATCCAGCTTTCAAACCCAACCCGAATGCTGGCCATCACCATTGCGGCAATGTGCTGGGCATTCACATCATCCAGCTCACCTTTATACCGTGCGGCAATTAAATCAGCAAATTTCTGTTCAGTTTCATGAAATGCACTCATACGCAACGTCATAATTTTAGGGTTTTTCAGCGAAATCTCGTGTAATTTCAGCACAAACCGCCGGTCAGCATCAATTTCTTCAATCTCACTCAGAAACAACATCTGCACATCATCTATCAATGAATTCTTGGCTTGGATAAAATCTTCAAAAACTTCGGTGGAAAAGTTTAAAACTGGCGGCGCAAATACCATTTCTTTATACGCGAAATAGTTAAAAAATGTCCGCGCACTAATGCCAGCCTTGTCGCTAATCATTTCCGTGGTTACATTTTCCAAGCCATGCTCAAACGCCAGTTCAATGGCCGCACGGCGGATGGTATCCGCAGTTCTCTTGCGGCGTCTTTCTCTTAAGCTTGACATATTTTATTCCTACAGTTATATCTGCACCATATGCAAAGTTTGCACAAACTGCAACAAAAGAAATTATTAACTTGAATATGCTAAAACACCCACCATATCAGCTAAAATGCAAATTCAGAAAGCAACACATTCTATGCGCGCACTAAAATCTTACGGCATCGCCGCCATCCTCGTCCTCATCGGCGCTTTTTGGTTAGGCACTGGCCTATTTGTAAAAGGCGGTAATGGCCCTGTAAACGGCGAAAAAACCGTAGTCTCCGCATTAGAAGGTGAAGATGGCGGCATTTTAACCAGTGCCGTCAATGCAACCGGCATTGCCAAAACCGTGCATCACGAACAAGGCGCTAACGATCCGGCATTGTCAATCGCCGCCCGCGCCGAATTCATCAACGCTGCCGAAGGCACCAAGCAATCGGTCAGAACCCGCTTATTCAAATTACAACCAATGCCACTCGAAGTGACATTGCGCGGCCACACCGCCGCCCGCGCTGCGGTCAAAGCCACCGCCCAAACCAGCGATACAATACTTACAGTTGATGTTAAAGAAGGCCAAAAAGTAAACATTGGCGATTTAATCTGTAGCCTCGACAATGGCACACGCTTAGCCTCAGTCGAGCAAGCCAAAGCCGCCGTATCTCAAGCCAATGCCAGCTTAAAGCAAGCCCAATTAAGCTATAAAACCAACCAAGCCTTACTCAAAAAGAAATTGGTTTCCGCCAACAGCACCGAAGGCGTCATCGCCCAATTGCGTAGCGCCGAAGCCAATGTGCAAGCCGCCGAAGTTGGTCAGCGTAATGCCGAAGTTGAACTAGAAAATACAAAAATCAAAGCCACCGTCCCCGGCATCATCCAACGCCCATTGGCCGAAGTTGGCGATCAAATGAACCGAGGCGGCTCTTGCGCCACCATCGTGCAATTAGACCCTATGGTATTTGTCGGCGCTGTGCCGCAATCACGTATTGATCTTGCACGCATTGGCCTAGATGCCACCATCACCACCATTAATGACAAAGTCGCCATCGGCAAAGTCAGCTTCATCTCTGTCAGTGCCGATCCAGCCACCCGTTCATTCGCCATTGAAATCGAATTTCCAAACCCAGCAGGTACGATATTAGATGGCCTGACCGCCGAAGCCGAAGTTAATTTAGGCAACATCCCCGCCCATTTCATTCCGCAATCCATCATGACACTAGATCAAGATGGTAATTTAGGTGTACGTGCGGTGAAAGATAACATTGTTGCCTTCCACCCCATCACCATTTTAAAAGATACCAATACCGGCGTCTGGGTCACCGGGCTAGAAAGTTCAATCGATATCATTATACTTGGCCAAGAATATGTCAAAGCCGGTCAAGAAGTTGATGCCACGCAAGAAGAGGTTCAATCATGATTAATGCCATTGAAAATATCCTGCGCATGCCCAAAGTGGTCATGACAGTGATGATGTTGCTTTTGGTCGCCGGCGGTGCTGCTTATGTATCACTACCCAAAGAAAGCTTCCCGTCAATTGACATTCCTTACTTTTACGTATCTGTAGCCCAAAAAGGCATTTCTCCAAAAGATGCCGAGCGTCTATTGGCCAAACCACTTGAAGACCGCTTAGATGCCCTTGATGGTCTTAAAAACATCAGCTCAACATCAACCACCGGCCATGTATCTATCTTCCTAGAATTTGATGTCAATGCCGATAAAGACGAAGCACTTAGCGACATTCGCGATGAGCTAGATGGTGTCAAAAATGATTTACCGTCTGATGCTGATGAAGTGCAAATCAATGAAATTTCATTCACCGACCGCCCTGTGCTGTCAGTTGCCATTTATGGCGACATCCCCGAACGGACACTAATCAAACATGCCAATGAGCTTAAAGATGTGCTCGAAGGCCTCGCCAACGCACAAACCGTCACCATTTCTGGCGACCGTGAAGAAGTGCTCGAAGTGCGCATCGATCAATTACGCCTCGAAGCTTATGACCTAACCGCCCCTCAATTGTTAAACGCCCTGGCGACCAACAATGCCATGGTGGCCGGTGGTACATTGGACAGTGGCCAAGGCTCATTCAACGTCGAAGTGCCCGGCCTCATCGCCAACGCGCAAGATGTATTCAACATGCCGCTCAAAACCGTCGGCGATACCGTGGTTACATTTGGCGACGTTGCCAGTGTCACCCGTACCTTTAAAGATGCCACCCAATATGCCTATGTAAATGGCCACCCCGCCATCACCATCGGCGTGTCCAAAAAATTAGGCACCAACCTCATCGAAGTGGCCGAAGAGATTCGCGCCGCCACTGAAGATGTGGTTAAAGATTGGCCAAAAGGCATTTCATACGCTTATTTACTCGATCAATCAAAAAGCACACAAAGCCTATTTAGATCACTCGAAGCCACTGTGCTCACCGCTGTGGTGTTGGTGATCATCATGTGTATCGCTTTCTTGGGTGTGCGCCCTGCCATTCTCATCGGCATGTCCATTCCGATTTCATTCATGATGGCCTTTATGGTGCTAGATTTCTTAGGCATGTCCATCAACATTATGGTGATGTTTGGTTTGGTGATTGCCGTGGGTGTATTGGTCGATGACCCAATTGTGGTGGTCGAATATGCCGAACGAAAATTAATGGAAGGTGTCTCGAAAAAGCAAGCTTTCATCATGGCCGCCCGCAAAATGTTCATCCCGGTGGTATTCGCCACCGCCACCACACTTGGCGCATTTGTGCCGCTGCTATTCTGGCCGGGCATCATTGGTAAATTCATGTCCTATCTGCCCATCGTGGTGATTGTGGTGATGACTGCCTCACTCATTTCAGCGCTTATCTTCATGCCGGTCATCGGCGCGTTTATCGCCAAAACCGATATAACCGACGAAGAAAAAGAAGCCGCTGACATTGTGATGTATCCCGAAAAATTCCATCCCAGCAAAGTGCGCGGTGCCGTTGGCGTCTATGTGCGCATCATGGCTAAATTATTACTGCACCCGATCATCACTCTAACCATCGGTTTTGCCGTTGTGGGTGCAGGTTTTGTGCTCTACATTCAAAACCCAACTGGCACCGAAGCTTTCCCCGCATCCGAGCCAGAATATGGCACCGTGTCGGTCGTCACCCGTGGCAATTATTCCCCCATAGAAGTGCGCGATCTATTGCTCGAAGTGCAAGATAAAGTGCTACAAGTGCCTGGCATTCAAGATGTTATCTTGTCATTTGGCGGCGGCAATGGCTCTCCTCCTGACACCATCGGCAATCTGCAACTGCAATTGCAACCGTGGGAAAAACGCATCCCAGCCGAAGAGATCTTCACCGACATCCGCGCCCGCGTGGCCAACATTTCCGGCCTCGAAGTGCAGCTTTCAGTGCAAGAAGATGGCCCACCAGCCGGTAAAGACATTAACCTACGGGTCGAAACCTCTAATTATGATGAGCTAATCTCGTCTGTCACCAAAATCAGAAATTATGTCGAAAACGAATTGGGCGATACCATCGATCTTGAAGATGGCCGCCCCGCACCCGGCATTGATTGGAAGCTGACTTTTGATCGTGCCGAAGCCTCAAAATTTGGCGTTGGCATCCGCGACATTGGCCCCTATATCCAACTTGTCACCGGTGGTGTCACCATTGGCTCTTATCGCCCAGCTGATGCTGCCGATGAGCTCGACATTGTGGTGCGCCTACCCAAAGAAGATCGTAATTTCGAAGCTTTGGACGACATTCGCATCATCACCGCCAAAGGCCTGATCCCGGTATCTAACTTCATCACCCGCAAAGCTGTGCCAAAAACCGGCAACATCACGCGGCGCAACGGCATTTATGCCATGAATGTTGCGGCCAACCTAACTGAAGGCGTGGCGTCTGATCAAAAAATCAAACTGGTACAAGAATGGGATGCCGCCCAAACATGGCCGGGCGATCTTAAAATCGTCTATGGCGGTGCGGCCGAGCAAACCGATGAAACCAACGCGTTTATCATCAAAGCGTTTGGCGCAGCAATGTTCCTCATCTTCTTGATCTTGCTACTCGAATATAACAGCTTCTATCAAGTGTTTGTCACCCTCACCACGGTTATTATGTCCATCTCAGGCGTGCTAATCGGCATGCTGATCACCGGCATGACTTTCTCAGCCATTATGACCGGCTTGGGCATCGTCGCTCTAACCGGCATCGTGGTCAAAAACGGCATCGTGCTGATCGATACTTATAACGAATATAACCGCGAACAAGGGGTTGAGCCGGTCAAAGCCATGCTCATCACCGTGGCGCAGCGCATTCGTCCGGTATTGCTCACCGCAATTGTAACCGCATTAGGCGTATTGCCAATGGCGTTCAACATCGAGTTCGATTTCATAAGACGTGAAGTTGTATTGGGCGGCCTTGCCGGCACAATCTTCATCCATCTGTCAGCCGCTTTGGTGTCTGGCTTGCTATTCTCAACTTTGCTTACCCTCATCATGGTGCCGGTTATGATCACCGCACCATCAGTGATTAAGGATGACTTTATCA
Source organism: OCS116 cluster bacterium (assembly GCA_002402005.2). Taxonomy (GTDB): domain Bacteria; phylum Pseudomonadota; class Alphaproteobacteria; order Rhizobiales; family OSC116; genus OCS116. The sequence goes on from NVUS02000274.1 coordinate 5,041, forward strand.
GCCTGCGCGATCGGGTGATGAGCAAGTTACGCAAAAAGCAAATAACCACAGATGATGATGAAGAGTCTGATACCGATGCAGTCGCCGATCAAGATAATGATGACAAAGATGATAAGCATAAAAAACCTTCCATCGCCATAGGCGAGCCCGAAACGGCAGCGGCCGAATAACCGGATCAAAATCTTATAAAATTTAAAAGGCTGCCCGTTTCAAACCGGCAGCCTTTTTTGTTGCCAAATTTTCTACCCTTGCTATTTGCCAGACTCTCATCTATCGTGTTAACGATAATATAGATTCATTTAAACCGAGCAACACATGACCCAACAATCTCCCATGCGCCCAGGCCAACCCCGCCGCCAAACCCTACGCGGCCAAGTTTCCCAAATCATCGTCATCGATAAAGACGGTCAAAACCGCAGCTGCATATACGAGACCGGTGATTTAATCGAAGCCCCAAATTGGACACATGATGGCAAATGGCTCATCTATAATGGCGACGGCCGCCTGTATAAAATCTCACCCGATGGCAAAGATGGCCCGCACCGCATCAACACCTACCCAGTCGAAAACCTAAACAACGATCACGTCCTGTCACCCGATGGAAAAAATATCTATATCTCAGCCAATGACGGCCATTTATACGAGGTTAGTATAGAAGGCGGCACCCCGCGCAAAATCTCTAACGATCACGGCCCGGTCGGTAAATTCCGCTATTATCTACACGGCGTCTCACCCGACAATACAACCTTAATTTACATCGGCATAGAGCGCGACGCCAATAACAAACAAATCTCCGCCATCTACGCCATCCCCACTCAAGGCGGGCCAGACGTAAAATTAACCGATGGCAATCATTATGTCGATGGCTGTGAATATACGCCAGATGGCAAATGGATTTATTACAATTCCGAGCAAGTCGCCAAACGCGAAGGCCACGCCCAAATCTTCCGCATGCGCCCCGATGGCAGCGAGCAAGAACAGTTAACCTTCGATGACCGCGTCAACTGGTTCCCGCATTTCCCCCGCGATGGCCACATGATCATGTATATAAGTTTCCCATCAGATACAATCGGCCATCCCGCCGATAAAGACGTCACCATCAACACCATGGATCTAGACGGCAAAAACATCAAAACCATCGATCAATTCAACGGCGGCCAAGGCACAGTCAACGTCAACTCATGGTCACCCGACAACGTCCGCTTCGCCTATGTAGCTTACACATACCCAGACGGTAAAAAATAAATATAAAACATATAATGGTCAATTTTTATTGACCATTATATAAGGAGCGAATAGCGCCCATCGCCACCGCGACGCACCCGCATAGGTTCTTACAAAGCAAGAAATAGCCGCAAGCGAAGAAATGCAAAAAACCATCTAAAACAAATCTAACTGCTCAGAAGGGACTGAAATCCCCTCAAGCTTCAACAAAATCTTCTTATTCTCCATCCCCCCGCCAAACCCAGTCATCGAGCCATCCGCCCCAATAATCCGGTGGCAAGGTATAACAATCGGAATGTGGTTGCTATTGTTCGCCCCGCCCACAGCCCGGCTAGCTCCCGGCTTACCTAAAGCGTGCGCAATATCCCCATAAGATGCCGTCTTGCCATAAGGCACATCCATCAACGCCTGCCACACAGCCACCTGAAATTCACTGCCCATCATAGCCAATTCAACATCAAACTCTGTCAGCTTACCTTCAAAATATGCCTCCAGCTGATCCGTCGCATATTTCAGCGGCGCAGCATCTTCAATCCAGTCAGCCTCAAGCGTAAATTGCTCACTCTCACTAAACGCAGTCCGATGAAGCACACGTTCCGTCCCCGCCACCAAAAACTTCCCAACCGGGCTGGGCATAAATGTATAATAAATTTGTTCACGCGTCGTCATGCTTTTAACTCCGAGCCATCTCAGCCTTACCCATAAATTTAGCCACCTGCTCATTGCCTTCAGTCAACATTTTTTGCCCATCAACATTCAATATCGCGTCAATATTACCAGCAATATTCTCAGCCGTCTGCTGCTCAGGTGGCAAATAAATACCCTCAGTTTCATAAATACGCACCGCCGAATATACCCCCGCCCCCGCACACAAAACCAACCGCGATGGCGCATCCTTATGCGCCAAATAAATCAAACCAGCCGTCACACTCTCCACCGTCATCAAATCATTAGACGCCGAACTGCCCAAATGCTCCGTCATCCGCGTCGCCGCAACCGGCGCCAATGCATTGACATGAATGTCATATTTCACGCCTTCCAAATGCAGCGTGTTCATCAACCCAACCAAGCCCATTTTAGCCGTGCCATAATTAGATTGCCCAAAATTACCATAAAGCCCAGATGTCGAAGTGGTCATAACAATGCGGCCATAACCCTGCGCGCGCATAATGTTCCAAACAGCCTTCGTGCAATTGGTAGATCCCCTCAAATGCACATCAAGCACCAGATTAAAATCATCAAGCGGCATTTTCGCAAAACTTTTATCACGCAAAATCCCAGCATTGTTGATCAATATGTCAACCCGACCCCATTTGTCCATCGCCGCCGCAACCATAGCCTCAACTTGCGCAACATCAGTCACATTAGCGCCATCCGCAATCGCCTCACCACCAGCGGCAATAATCTCTTGCACCACCTGCTCAGCCACACTCATCGAGCCACCTTCGCCGCCAACCGAACCGCCCAAATCATTGACCACAATCTTCGCACCACGCCGCGCCAACTCCAACGCATGCGAGCGCCCCAA
>NVUS02000275.1 GCA_002402005.2 OCS116 cluster bacterium
CTGTTGATTCAATAATGACTTTATCATTATCAATTAATGTCGGCACGACGCCTTTTGGGTTTAACGCCAAATATTCTGGCGTATGTGAATCACCAGCCCCCAAATCCAAATGGTGTTTGGTAGCTTCTAATCCCTTTTCGGCAAGTGTCACCCTCACCTTCTGTGAACATACTGACATATCATTATGATAAAGCTCCATCATTTCTCCCTTTTCTTGTTTGTATATGGTGATTGGTTGCGCATCGAAAAGGATTGATAATCCTAATTTCAAATTGTAAAATTAGCCTATCAAATTGTCGCACAAAATTACGACCACCTCAACGTAAAACATATTTTACAAAATAAAATATGTTTTACTGTTTTTGGAAAAAATGAACTCTGATTTTGCTTTCTAAATTATAACCTTCTTATTCAATAAATTAGAGAAGATCTTATTAGTTTTAGAATGGCTACGAGTTAAATTTACTCCTACAATGTTTATAAAATAACTTTTTTATGAATTTTTATTGGGTTCACATCAAAACCTTTTTAGCCAAAATCCAGTCCCAATAATTAGTAATGTCAAAAATAATATCTCATAATTGACCGTTTGAAACATATTTATAGCTTTGTTAATCACCTTCAACAAAAGTTCAATCTAGCAGAAGTTTCACTTAACAAAATGGTAGCAAAATGTCAGTTGCAAAAAAAATAATCAATAGGTTTTCAGTAAAATCACAGGTCATTTCCATTACGGTTATGAGCTTAGTTGGTGTGGCGATTATTTCGACGGGGTCATATTACACTTCTGATATCATTTCAAAAACAACAAATAATAGCATTGAAGCGACCAACAATGCCAACTTGCTACACGTTATTGATAAATTTGGCTTGGAAATGCGCCGCACCGAAAAAGACTATTTAAAAACATATGAAGATTTACATTATCAGAATTATCAAAAGACACTTGAAGACATGCGTCTTATCTTAGAAACGCTTGATGATTCTGTTAAGCTTGCGGAAAATAAAAGCACCCTCATCAAAATAAATACAGGCTTTGATTTATATTCTGAACAATTCGCTAAAGTTGTAACGCAGTTAAACGAATTGGGGCACTAATTCGACAAATGGGCTGCTTGGCCAATTAAACAGTGCGATTTACACATTGGACAATACAATTTTATCATTAAAAAAAGAGGTGTTTAACCCGACTGAATTGGAAGCCGTAAACGCAAGTTTGTATATGATGCGAATACGACAAAAGGATTTCATGCTCACCGGAGCTGGATCATTTCTTATATTATACAAGAGCGCATATAGAAGCCTTGAGGAATCGATTGAAAGTATAATTCTAAGCCGCAAACAAAAAGACGTGCTGATTAAGGCTATAAGTGAATATGACTCTCGTTTTCAAACGTGGAGTGCCATGAGAAAAAATTACAATATGGAAGTGTTGAAACTTGATGATATTTATAATGGTTTTTCACCATCAATTAAAATAATGATTGAAAAATTTTCGAAAGTTAGCCAGCTAAGAACAAGTGAAAGAATTTCTACCCAACAATCCTCTACCATTATTTTAATTGCCTTATCGCTTGCCATCATTTCGCTTATCACAGTTATCAGCTTGCTGGTATCTTCAAACATTACAGAGAAAATAAAACAATTAAATGTACGCATGAAAAGCCTTGCAAGCGGTAATACTTCAGACGACATCCCCAATACAGAATTAAAAAATGAATTGGGAGACATGGCGAATTCTCTATTGGTTTTTAAAGACACTGCCATTGCTAGATTAAAGTCTGAAACAGAAAAGGCTGAAACCAATGCTTTAGAACTTGAGAGAGCTCAATTGGTCGATGAATTGGTGGCGAATTTTCATGATATTTCTAGTGGCGAAATAAGCAATGTACAAAATGCATCGGATCAATTGGAGGAAATGGCCAAAAGCTTAAACGACTTGTCCAAGGAAATGCAGAATCAAAGCCAAATTGTCACGCATAATGTAGATGATACAAATGTCAACGTGGCCCATGCAAGCACTGCAACTGACGAAATGGTGGCTTCGATTAAAGAAATTTCTAAGCAAGCGTCCCTATCGACAGATATTGCTGAACAAGCCAGCATAGAAACAAGCAAAACCGTAACGGTTATAAACACACTTTCCGCCAGTGCTAGCCATATCGAACAAGTGGTTAGATTGATTGAAGAGATTGCCGAACAAACCAACTTACTTGCGCTTAATGCCACAATTGAAGCCGCCAGAGCTGGTGAAGCTGGCAGAGGGTTTGCGGTTGTGGCAAATGAGGTTAAAAGCCTAGCCAACCAAACAGCAAAAGCCACCGATGAAATTGCAGAACGTATAAATACGATTCAAATAGACAGCAAGTCGGCGGTTGATTCCATCATTAATGTTGAAAATATCATCGCCAAGCTTTCGAACAGTTCTGTGGGAGTAGCGGCAGCGGTCGAAGAGCAAACTGCGATGATTGGCGAGATTGCATCTAGCGTTAGCAATGCATCCACATTATCGAATAAAAGCACAAAATCCATGCATAAGGTTGAAGTGAATATTGAAGATACAAACTCTGTTGCCGATGATGTATACCGACTCGCAAATGATCTTAAAAATCAAATCAAAGGACTTGAAAAGAGCACATCTGAATTTCTTAAAGGGGTTAAATCTGCCTAGATTTCCACTCCATATCTGCTATGGATGCTCACTTATAGTCTATGAGGGTCATTAAAAATTCATTGTCTAGCTCTTTTTGCGGCAGACCTTCTCCATAGACAAGCCATTGCAATTCAATATTGAATTTCTCACAAAATATAATGGCTTGGATCAATGGCAAATCTCGTCGTGCGATTTCATAGCTTTTATAGGAACTTAGTGAAAATTCTAGCTTGAGCGCAAACTCTTTTTGCGAAAAACCAAGAACCCGCCTCACCAGCCGCATTCGGTTTGCTATGTCAATCCGAATGCTTACCAGACGATCCGAAGATTTATCATCAGTCTGCTTCATAATTATGTACGAAATCTTTTGGTGATTCTGGCCCCCAAAGATAAAACGCATCTTCGCCCGGGAAATCGCCGGCTTCCCAGTTTTGATCTAGGGGAATATAATCAATATCCGCTGAATATTCAGCATAGCTGCCCCAAGGATCCTTTACATAATGGAAATAATTTGAGCCCAAAACATGGCGACCCAAGCCCCAGCCTTTGGAATAACCTTTATCCGCCATTTGCATCGCACCAAGGCCAATTTCATTAATTGAACCAACATCCCAGCTACAATGGTGCAGACCCGGAGCGTTAGATTTTGCAAAGGCAATTAAATGATGATCTGAGCCATGAATGCCATGCATGAAGCACACTCCGTCACCGCTTTGATCTGACAATCGAAGCCCTAAAATTCGGCTATAAAAATCGATAGCTTTTAACACATCTTTGGTGAATATGAGCACATGCGCCAAACGAGTGGGTTGCACAATATTTGCAGCCGATCTGGTGGTCGCAGCGGCCACACCTGCAGGCACAGAATCCATAAAAAACCCAGACTTAACATCGGGCGATGTTTTGGCAGAAATACTTATTTCGATCAGGACATTATTATGATCATAAAACCAAATGCCATTTGAATTTAGACCTTTTGGTGGATCAATGAGTTTGATGCTTTCATTTTCAACGCGTTTTTTCATGCGGTCAAAATCTTCTTCGAAGACGCCAAAAGAAAGATAATTCAATTTCTTTTGGCTGCCTTCGCCGATACTGACCCAACGGTGGTCGGAGCCAAATGTATAGAGACCGAGAGAATTGCCCTCTTCTCTCACATCAAGACCAAATGACTTATAAAAATTCTCAGCAACCTGTAGATCAGGAACAACCATTTTAAAATTATCCATAGAATGAACGCCAAGTTCACCGGGTCTTTTTGTAATGCCAATTTGTCCGTTGATTGCTGTCATGATTTTTCCACCAAGGTTAATTTAAACTATTGCGAAACTCTGTCTTTAATTGGGTTGTTTAATATGCCAATTGATTCGATTTCGACTTCACAAACATCGCCATCTTTCATAAATAATGGTGGTGTTCTGGCAAGACCTATGCCACCAGGTGTGCCTGTTACGATGACATCACCAGGGTTTAGCGTCATGAATTGAGAGATAATTGATACCAAAGATGCGACAGAGAAAACCATATCATCAATTTTAGTTTCTTGAACGACCATGCCGTTCAAACGGGTGGTCAATTGCAGACCAAGACAGCCTTTGGGTAGCACATCGGCAGTTACAAAATGCGGACCGAATGCGCCAGTGTCATCAAAGTTTTTACCCGGTGTCCATTGCGGTGCTTTGTGCTGATAATCACGGATTGAACCATCGTTGAAAACAGAATAGCCGGCGACATGGTCCAATGCTTCATCTTCACTTACGCGATAAGCTTTTTTGCCGATGATAGCTGCTAGCTCGCCTTCATAATCCAATTGAATGGATTCTTCGGGGCGTAGAATAGGTGCGCCATGACCAATGAGGCTAGAATTGAACCGGCCAAATAAAGTTGGATAATCGGGAGTTTCGAAACCGCTTTCTTTGGAATGATCTACATAATTTAAACCAACACATATTACTTTTTCGGGATTTGAAACAGGTGGCAATAAATCAACATTGGAAATAGAAACTTCGGCGGCGTTTTTTAGGGTTTCATACGCATCATTTAATGCTGAACCACCGGTTTCAATTAATGACAATAGGTTGCCTGGATAATTGGAGTTATTGGCCAGCATTCCTTTGAAAGTACCGTCAACCTCTACTGCAATTCCTTCGACATTATTTTCTATATATGACATGAATTTCATTATTTTTTTTCCTTAAATTCGTTTGAGACAAAAATAATGAAATAAAATCTACATGTCAATTAAAAATATATTTTATAGTGCAACAACTTTTTTGTTGAGAAAAAACTTCATCCAGCGCAAATGCGACACTAGATGCCAATTTTTAGAATCCACACGCGCAACGGAAGGGCGTTTAAACCCATCGAAATTAGGGAAACACCTTAACAAATATGGTAAAATGGCAGGATTTAGCTGGTATTTATTCGCCGTTTTGAAGCTTTTCAAGCATTGGAGAATCAATGATAATCTTACTTGTGAGCAATAAATGTTCGCGCATGAAAACAACTGCCAAGTCAGCTTTTCTAGCAATTGTGGCATCAAATATATTCTGATGTTCAAGGGCAACATCTCGCTCATCTGCTCTTAGAGGAATAGAAATATACCTATACCTCTCTGTTTGTTCATATAAATTCAACCTTAGCTTCAATAGCCAAGTGTTCGGACAGGCGGACACCAAAGCGTCATGAAATTTAAAGTGAGCAACCGACCATTGATCATTTAGAACGCCATTATCGGCGGGGTCTGTTTCTGGAATTTGCTTAAGACGGTGAAAGCTGGCAACCAACTCACTTTCCCAATCTAAGCTATGGTTTTCAATGGCTTCACGCAAACACTGCTCTTCAATTATGAGCCTTGCATTGGTTAAATCCAAAAGGTCTTTAGGTGAAACCTCTGGCACTCTAAAACCTTTTTGAGCAGAAGTGGTGGCCATATTTTCTGCCACTAAACTAGACAATGCCTCTCTGACAGCGCCGATACTTACGCCAAAATCTTTAGCGATATCATTAATTCTGATTTTAGCCCCTGGCTTGATACGACAACTTAGAATGTCGCTTCTAAGCCTGACATAGGCTTGCTGAGCTTGAGTTAAGTTTGCTTTTACATTCATACTAAGTCCACGATTTTATTTAAACTTAAATTTCAAATCTATTCAAAAAGAAAATGAAGAGAATAACTTAATTTCGAAGAAATTTAATTAGACACACTTACTTAAGATTAATTACTTTTGACCGAATATTCCCGATTTACGAGGAAATATCAATATTTTTATAGTTACATTTTGGTGGTTTTGACAGAAATGTCAATTTATAAAATATGTTTTATTATTTAAAATATTTTTTATTTTGACAATAGATATTGATTATGCGTATATTTCTCGTGATAAATCGCAATTTCTATTTGTTTATTGCGGCTTTGAAAAAATTGAATTTACGAAAATTAATTGGGAGGAATTTTATGTTCAAGAATAGTTTAAAAAGATTTGCTTTAGGTGCATTATTTGCGGGGCTTCTAAGTTCTACATTTGCATATGCAGAGACTGATGGTAAAAAAGTTGCCTTAATTGTAGGGCCTAGCCAAGATGCTTTTATTGGCACATGGGTGAAGACATTTATAGAAAATGCATCTGCCAAAGGAATTGAAGTCGAGAGCTTTTCTAGCCCGTTTGATCCGGCTTTGCAAACACGCCAAATTGATGATGCGGTGGCACAGAAGTTTGACGCCATTTTGGTGCAACCGATTAGCCAAAATGCAATATTACCGGTGCTTTTTAGAGCTAAAGAATCATCAATTCCAGTCATCACAATCATGGTGAAATTGGATGAAAAAGCTAAAGACTTATATGTAAGCTATGTTGGCGAAGACGCTTACACTCTAGGTAGCCTTGCTGGTGAAGCGATGGTCAACGCGCTTAAAAATGCCGGCAAAGAAACCGCTCGTATTGCGGCGATAACGGGCTCTTTATCTGAAGGCATTGCACCTGTTCGTATGGCTGGGTTTAAAGACACTATTGCAAAATTGGCTCCTGGAGTTGAAATTGTTGCTGTTGAAGATGTGAAATGGAACCCCGTTGCTGGTGAACAAGTTGCGGGTCAACTATTGGTTAGATTTTCATCAGACGGTGGCTTGGATGGAATTTATGGCATGAATGACAGGTTGGCTAATTCCGTGATCCAAGCAGCAACGACAATCGGTGTTTCTACGGGCACAGGAAAAGATGACTTGATCGTCATTGGTGGCAATTGCCAAGGCCCTGGCATGAGAAATATGCAAACAAACGCAATGGCCGCCACTGTCGAAATGTTGCCAGCTGTGTCTGCAAAAGTGGCTGTGGGCGTTTTAGATAAGTTATTTTCAGATCAAGCGGTTGAGAAAACTTATTTTGAAACTCATACCATCATAACGTCTGCAAATTTGGCTTCTCATATCGAAGCTTGTTCCTACTAATACACACCTGATTGCAGGAAAAATAATATGAGTTTGAACAAACAAGAAAAAGTGGCGACTAGAAAGGTCGCCACCTCTCTGCTTAATGCTAACGCTGTTTCTAAGCGATATGGCGGCGTGCAAGCTTTGGACAATGCTTCAATAGAATTGCAACCCGGAGAGATACGCGCAATTTGTGGTGAAAATGGTGCTGGTAAAAGCACCCTAGTAAAAATTCTGACCGGGATTGTGATGCCAGACAACGGCACAATTGAAATGCA
>NVUS02000276.1 GCA_002402005.2 OCS116 cluster bacterium
CGAAGGCGTGAGCGTTATAAACCATCCGCTGATTCAACATAAACTTACAATTATGCGGAAAAAAGACACGCCATCTGTGGTGTTTCGCGCGTTGATTAAAGAAATTAGCTTATTGCTTGGTTATGAAGTCACACGCCATCTACCAATCGAAATGATTGACATTGAAACGCCAGTAACCAAAACCAAAGCGCCAAAATTATCTGGCCGTAAATTGTGTATCTTCTCTATATTGCGCGCTGGCGAAGGATTGGCGCAAGGCTTGCACGATTTGATTCCATCAGCCCGGGTTGGACATATTGGCCTGTACCGTGACCATGATAGTTTGGAAGCGGTTGAATATTATTTCAAAGCCCCTAACCATTTGAGTGAACGGTTTTGTTTGGTGGTTGACCCGATGTTGGCAACTGGAAATTCGGCCATTGCGGCGCTTGATCAAATTAAAAAACGTGATGCCAAAGACATTGTTTTCTTATGTTTATTGGCTGCACCAGAAGGCTTGAGAGCTTTGCGCAAAGCCCACCCTGATGTGCCGATATTCACCGCAGCGGTTGATGAAAAGCTTAACGAAATTGGCTATATTGTACCCGGCCTTGGCGACGCGGGCGACCGTATTTTTGGCACCAAATAGAGCTTAAAAATCTTCTCATTTAAAAACCATTCATCAATTGATTTGATGAGTGGTTTTTTTGTATTTACTTTATTGGTCATTATTCCTATTTTCCGCCCAACGATTGGAAATAAAATGCTTTCACCAGAAGATAAAGACTATCGCCTCGGCCTGATTTATACGGTCTCGGCCTTTTTAATTTGGGGCATTGTGGTGTTGTTTTTTAAACAAATATCGCATGTGCCACCATTTGAATTGATCGCCCATCGCAGCATTTGGTCGCTGGTTTTGTTAGCATTCATCATCAGCATCAGTAAAAAATGGCCGATTATATTTGATGCGTTAAAATCCCCAAAACTGATGACCACCTTGGCGTTTTCATCTGTTCTAATCCTGTTTAACTGGTCGTTATTCATTTGGGCGATTTTAAATGGTTATATTATTGAGGCTTCGCTGGGTTATTTCATCAACCCGTTGCTCAATGTTTTGTTGGGGGTTTTGCTGTTTAAAGAAAAACTCAGCAAAGCGCAGATGTTAGCCATTGGGTTGGCAGGCATTGCCATCATCATCCGTTTGGTTTTGGCCGGCACTTTCCCGTGGATTGCGTTGACGTTAGCGGTCAGTTTCGCTACCTATGGCTATATACGTAAAACCGTCAAGATTGGTGCGGCAGAGGGGCTGTTCATTGAATTGTTGATTATGTTGCTGCCGGTATTGGGGTTTTTATATTATTGGCACATAAATTATGGTTTGAGTTTTGGCACAATTGACACCCGCACAGACGTTATGCTGATTGCGGCAGGCGCGGTCACTGCCATTCCATTGCTGTTATTTTCGGCCGGTGTGCGCCGCATTAAACTCTCGACGCTTGGCTTATTGCAATATATCGCGCCCAGCATTCAATTTATGATTGGCCTCTATTATGGCGAGCCTTTTAGCACCATTGATGCGATTGTATTTGGGTTGATTTGGATGGCTTGCTTGGTTTATAGTGTCAGTGCTTTTAAGAAAGAAGCAGCGGTATAATTTCTTCGGGTTGATTGGCAACCAGAAACTCGACTTCCATACCAGTGCGGATGAAAGTTTCATGCTGCATTTGAGCTAACAGAGCGATTAGCGGATCCCAAAACCCATTGACATTGGCAATCAACACCTTCTTTTTGTGGCGACCCAATTGCTTCCATGTCATCATTTCGACCAATTCTTCTAGCGTGCCAATGCCGCCGGGCAAGGCGATGAAGGCGTCTGATTTTTCGAAGAATAGCATTTTACGTTCGTGCATGTTTTGGGTAATGATTAATTCGCTGCATTCCTCGAGCATCACTTCACGGTCTTGCAAAAATTCGGGGATGATGCCCGTTACATAACCGCCATGATCGAGCGCCGATTGCGCTGCGGCGCCCATGAGCCCAGTGCTGCCGCCACCGTAAACAAGCGTCATGTTATGTTTAGCAATGTCTGCCCCAACCTGAATTGCGGTTTGTTTATAAAGCGGCGTGAGGCCATCTCCCGAACCGCAATAGACACAAATATTTTTAATTTGTTGATTATCTTTTGACATATTTTTTCTCTCGGTTTTTTGTAACGGCGGGCAATTTGCAACTTTTCATTCTGTTTTAAGAGCTTAACACCTAATTATGCAACATAAAACTAGCTAACAATTGGTTTAACTTTGACAAATTTAAGTTTATGGTGGTATTTAAGGGCATATTAGATTGCCCCCATGAAGTTAGATAGAGTTTTAGAATGATAAAATATATTTTGGCAGGAACCGCCGCCACCGCCGTTGCTGTAACCGTTGGTATTATTGTACTTAAAAAAGATCTGGCATGTGAATATTCGCCGATCAATCTATCTAGCATTATTGACTGCGAGGCGGTGCAAACCAGAACCGCTGCGAGCACCGAAGTGGCGAGCCAAGACACCACACAGAATGACGATGTAAGCCCCAAAGCTGGCAGCCAAGAAATTGAACAAAAGCCGGCCGAAGACGTGGCCAATACAGACGTTGCTGAAACGGAAAAAACCAGCGAAGAAGCGCAAGCCGCTGAGCAAACTAATGTTCCGACATTTGACATTGTGCGTGTTGAGGCCGATGGCAGCACATTGGTAGCTGGCCGCAGTGCCCCGAATTCTAAAATCATTTTAAAAGATGGCGATAAAAATATTGGCGAAACCACTGCCAGTGATGCTGGTGAATGGGTGATTATTGTTGATGAACCAATTCAGGCGGCAACCGCATCTTTATCTTTATTGGCAATGTTGCCTGATGGCACATCGGTTGAATCAACCGCCACTGTTGACATTGCAATGCGAAATGAAGCTGCAGAGAATGCAACGGCCGAAGCCAAGCCATTGATTAAACTGGCTGATGCAGCTGGCCAAAAAGCCGATGAAATCATTGCCAAAACAGATGATGCGGCCAAACAGACCATCGACACTGCTACAGAGGCAGGCGATAAAACATCTAAAGCGGTTGAGGAAACTGTAGCACAGGCCGAACAATTGGCCAAAGAAGCCGCTGCATTGCTGAAAAAGGCCGCCAATAAAACAGCACAAGCCGCTAAAGTTGAAGCTGCACCTATTGTCGAAAAAGTAGCCGAGGTTACGGAAACAATTGTTGAAACCGCCACTGAAACAATGGCGCAACCGATTGTCGAGACTGTGGAAAAAGTGGTTGAAACCATGACTGAAACTAAGGTGGCTGAAGTTAAGGTAGCTGAACCTAAAGTTGAGGCTATGGTGAAAGAGGTGGTTGAACCTGTCGCTGAAACTAAGCTTGAGACTGTAGTTGAAGTGGCTGCAAAACCTATCGCTGAAGTGATGCCTGAAATTGCAACTGAAACTGAGGAGTTTATTCTCAAAGAGCCAACGGCTGAAACAGTATCTACCGAGACTATGACTGCTGAAACTATGACTGCTAAGACAGCGAAGCCTGAAACAACAGAAACCAAACCCCAAACGCAAGATGTTACGGCTGCCAAAGCCGTTGAGAAAACTGCTAAAGTGGCGGTGAAGGCAACTGAAAAGCTTGTGACCAAAACCGCACCTGCAGAAGACAAAACGCCTTTGGTGGTGATTAGCGAAAAAGGCAAAGCCACAAAAATACTGCAAGGCGCGGGTGGCAAAAATAATGAAATGACCTTTAACAGCATGGATTATAACGAAAAGGGCGAAATTATCTTTTCGGGTGATGCCAAGCCAAATGAGATGGTGCGGGTCTATATTAACAATGAATTTATTGGTGAATCTATAGCCGATGGTTCTGGCCGTTGGTCGCTAGACAAGGGTTATGTGATGCAAGCTGGACCAAACAGCATGCGCTTTGACCAAGTGAATGCGGCGGGCACAGTGATCTCCAGACGTGAAACCAGCATTACAATGCCAAAACTTGCGCAAGTGGTGAAAAGCCCGGCAGAAGAAACGGTTGAAGCCGAAGCCAAAACCGAGAAAATGACTGCTGAAACAACCAAGGCGGTTGAGCCAAATGCTGAGGTTAAAGTTGCCGCCAAAACAAATGATAGAAAAACCACCATCACTGCGGTGAAGATTGCCAAATCTGCAACCAATAAGACTGAAGTCATCCAAACCAAAGGTGGCCGTGCGATCATCATTTGGGGTGACAATCTGTGGAATATATCACGTAAAATTTACGGCAAAGGCGAGCTATATACGACCATATTTAAAGCCAATAAGGATCAAATTCGCAACCCAGATTTAATTTATCCTGGTCAAGTTTTCCTATTGCCTGATAATATTGAGATAAAATAGGGCGAAAATAGCCTTTAAATATCGCCAAAACTGCCTATATGCTTATAGTTGAGATGAAATTATTTTTGAGGAATTCAAAATGTTAGACGCAATTAAATCTGTTATGGTGCCCATTCACCGTGAAGGCCATAAATTTATAGCGATATTCGCTGCCGTTACCTTTGTGCTATTCTTAATCTGGAACCCATTGGGTTGGGTTGGTGTGGTTTTAACCCTGTGGTGTGCATATTTTTTCCGCGACCCTGAACGGGTTGTGCCAAGTGGCGATAATTTGGTGATTAGCCCTGCTGATGGTGTGGTTAACCTGATTAAACTGGTTGTGCCACCCAAAGAATTAGACCTTGGCGATGAAGAAATGCTACGTGTAACGGTGTTTATGAATGTATTTAACGTGCATGTGAACCGCATGCCGATGAGCGGCCAAGTGCTGCATACAACTTATGTACCGGGCAAGTTTTTAAGCGCTGATTTGGACAAAGCCAGCGAAGAAAACGAACGCCAAGCCATTAAGCTAGAAACCAAAGATGGCATGCAAATTGGCGTGGTGCAGATTGCGGGGCTGGTGGCACGCCGCATTTTATGCGAAGCGCGCGAAGGCGATGTTTATGAAAAAGGCCATCGTTTTGGTCTAATTCGGTTTGGCAGCCGTGTTGATGTTTATGTGCCTAAAAAATACAAAGCCAAAGTGGCCTTGGGGCAACTTGCTATTGCTGGCGAAACCATTTTATTCGACCTTGATGGCGAACAAAATGAAGTTGAGAGCCAATTGATCTAAAGGGTAAGACATGTCTGACGAAAATGAACAAAAGCCTGAAAAACGGGTGGTTTTTAAAAAACTAAAAACCATTTCTATTCGTAAGATTATACCCAATTTAATCACCATTGCGTCTATCTGCGCGGGCCTAACCGGCCTGCGTTACGCGTTTGAAGACCAATTTGACATGGCGATATTTATGGTATTGCTGGCCGCCCTACTCGATGGTTTGGATGGCCGCATTGCCAGGCTTATTGGCGGCACATCGCAATTTGGTGCCGAATTAGACAGCTTTGCCGATTCTGGCAATTTTGGCATGGTGCCGGCTTTGATGCTGTATTTTTACGCGCTAAAAGATTTGGGCACTCTAGGTTGGATTATTGTGCTGACCTTTGTGATCGCCATGATATTGCGTTTGGTGCGCTTTAACATTTCGCTTGATGATGAAGACGCGCCGAAATGGACTAAGAATTATTTTTACGGCGTCAGCGCACCATTTGGTGCCTTGCTGGTGATGTTGCCAATTTATTTAGGCAATACCGGCATTACCTTCTTCTCAGATTATCCCAGCTTGTTGTGGGTTTATATGTTGCTGATTGCTTTACTTTTGGTCAGCCGCATCCCGACATTCTCGGGCAAATTGACCAAGATACGCCTGCCACGCATGTTGATATTGCCGCTGATCCTATTGCTGGTGGTGGGGGCTGCGCTGATGTTTACCTATATTTGGGCAGCGCTGATTGTTTC
This sequence comes from OCS116 cluster bacterium, assembly GCA_002402005.2. GTDB lineage: Bacteria > Pseudomonadota > Alphaproteobacteria > Rhizobiales > OSC116 > OCS116. The sequence continues at coordinate 5,880 of NVUS02000276.1, forward strand.
GTGCTTGATTTATTTGGCACTCATTCCGGTGAGTTCTTATTATTATTATAAGAACTTAAAGGCCCATAATATGTCAATCATTGATGATGATGACATCATCATTATTGATAGTGAGGATGAGGACTGATTGAAGCCCTCTCCCCTCTATATTTTCAGTAAAACCTTCTTTATTCTGCAGCTATTTGATCTGCATCGGTTTTAACCACCGATTGCTTGGGCTTGTTTCTGAAATCATGCCACGCTTGTTTATATACGCTAGGCATTGCCAGCAGCACCGGCGTTAATACCAATGTCAACAATGTCGAAAACCCCAAGCCAAATATAATCGCCGTGGCCAATTGCACCCACCAAACAGTGACAATGCCGCCTGAAGTGATCTCGCGCTCAATAAAGTTAATGTTGAGTTGAATGGCCATCGGCAACAGACCAGCAATGGTGGTGACCGTGGTTAGCAATACCGGGCGCAACCGCTGAGCAGAAGCGCGCAATGCCGCGTCAATCTTCTCATTACCAAGTGACAATAAGTGATTATAGGTATCGATCAGCACGATGCTGTTATTGACCACAATGCCGGCCAAAGCCACCACGCCGGTGCCGGTCATGATGATGGAGAAAGTTTGCCCGGTCACCCAAATGCCGAGCAGCACACCAAAGACGCTCATA
>NVUS02000277.1 GCA_002402005.2 OCS116 cluster bacterium
CTGGTTGAAGGTTCAGAGCCAGCCGGCATTTTAACTGATGAGTTGGCTGCTAAATTTGGTATGCCCAAAGGTGTTGTGTTGGCCGGCGGTGCGGGTGACAATGCGGGTGGTGCGATTGGCATTGGTGTGGTTGAAGCGGGTCGCGCGTTTTTGTCATTAGGTACATCGGGCGTGATTTTCCTATGTAACGATAAATATTCGCCCAACCCAGATGCCGCTGTGCATTCATTTTGCCATGCGATACCTAATGTTTGGCATCAGATGAGTGTGATGCTGAATGCCGCAAGTTGTTTGACATGGGTGACTAAGTTGACCGGTGCAAAAAGCGAAGGCGATTTGATTGCTGAGATTGAAGCCGCACCAGTGAACAAGGACAGCAAATTAATTTTCTTGCCTTATTTAAGTGGCGAGAGAACCCCGCATAACGACCCCAATGCGATGGGTGTATTTTTTGGCTTAACGCCAGATACCGACCGTGCCGCTCTAGGTCGCGCTGTGCTTGAGGGCGTATCATTCTGTTTTGCCGATGGCTTGGACAGCATGTTAAGCGCCGGGGCAAGCATCGAGCAAGTCTCGGTAATTGGTGGTGGCTCACGCAGTGAGTTTTGGGGGCAGATGCTCGCCGATGTGTTAGGTTATCCCTTGACCTATCATGAAGGTGGCGAGGTTGGCCCCGCATATGGCGGTGCGCGTTTGGCACGGTTAGCAGTAACCGGCGAGAACGCCGCCGACATTTGCACCGCACCGGCGGTTAAAAATGTGGTGACGCCCAATGCAGATACCAAACAGTATTACCAAGAACGGCTTGCGCGCTACAGAAGATTATACACATTACTAAAACCCGAATTCGCGAAATAAACCCGATCTACGAAAAACTCTAGGAGAGAAAAATGGCTGAATATTTTGAAGGCATTGGCGACATTAAATATGAAGGCAAAGACAGCACAAATGATCTGTCTTTCAAATATTATAACCCTGACCAGATTGTTATGGGCAAGAGCATGAAAGAGCATTTGCGCTTTGCAGCAGCTTATTGGCATACATTCTCTTGGCCGGGTAGCGACCCATTTGGCGGCCAAACTTTAATGCGCCCGTGGATGGCTGGTGGCGACCCGATGCAGGAAGCCGAACTCAAACTTGAAGTGGCTTTTGAATTTTTTAGCAAATTGGGCACGCCTTATTATTGCTTCCATGACCGTGATGTATCGCCTGAAGGTGATACATTGGCCGAAACTATGAAAAACCTAGACTATCTAGGTGATAAATTACTCGCCAAGCAAGAAGAAACCGGCGTGAAATTGCTGTGGGGCACGGCCAATATGTTTAGCCATAGACGTTATATGTCAGGCGCAGCGTCTAACCCTGACCCGGATGTGATGACTTATTGCGCCGCCCAGGTGCGCCAAGCGTTTAACCTGACCCAAAAATTGGGTGGCGAAAACTATGTGCTTTGGGGTGGCCGTGAAGGTTATGAAACTTTGCTGAACACCGATTGGAGCAAAGAGAATGCTCAAATGGGGCGTTTTTTGAACATGGTGGTTGAGCATAAACATAAAATTGGGTTTAAAGGCACAATTCTCATTGAGCCAAAACCGCAAGAACCTACCAAACATCAATATGATTATGACGCCCAAAGCGTGCATGCTTTCTTGCAACAGCATGGTCTTGAAAATGAGGTTAAACTAAACCTTGAAGCCAACCATGCCACATTGGCTGGTCATAGCTTTGAGCATGAGATTACTTATGCCGTTAGCAATGGCTTGCTCGGCTCTATCGATATGAATAGAGGCGACATGCAATCTGGTTGGGATACCGATCAATTCCCCAACAATGTACCAGACACCACGCTGGCTATGTATGCCATTCTTAAAAATGGTGGTTTGGGCACGGGCGGCATTAACTTTGATGCCAAAGTGCGCCGCCAATCAACCGACGCGGCCGATCTATTCCACGGCCATATTGGCGGTATGGATGTTTGTGCACGGGCATTGCTAAATGCGTCTGCCATGCTTGAAGATGGCACGATGCAAGGTGCGATTGATGACCGTTATGCCGGCTGGGACGACGATTTGGGCAAGAAAATTTTGGCTGGTGAATTGTCACTTGATGCTTTGGCTGACATTGCTGAAGACCAACAAATTGACCCACAACCACGTTCTGGCAAACAAGAATGGTATGAGAATCTAGTCAATAGATTTGTATAAACATGAAAAATGAGGGGATGAATTTTGCGTATATTGCTGATTATCGGGGCGTTTTTCTTAAGCATGGTGACCGCCATGGCTGAAAACGCACCCTTAATTGATGAGCAAAGCGGCATTGCCATCCCCTCAATGATTTCCGATGCGGCCATATCCAACCTGCGCACCAAATATGAAGGTGATTGGGATTATTTTGTTGGTGGCGGCGTGGCGGCGTTTGATTGCAATGACGATCATTATCCTGATCTATATTTTGCTGGCGGTGAAAGCCAAGCCCAGCTTTACATCAACCAATCCACACGTGGTGGCGCGCTTACTTTTGCCAAAGCCAAAGCACAAAGTCTAAACCTTGATAAGGTGGTAGCGACCTACCCGATTGACATTGATAGTGACGGCATTGTGGATTTGATGGTGTTGCGTTTGGGCGAGAATATTTTGTTTAAAGGCCTAGGCAATTGTCAATTTGAGCCTGCCAATGAGCAGTGGAATTTTGATGGTGGTGATGAATGGTCCACCGCGTTTTCTGCCACATGGGAAGCTGATAAAAAATGGCCTACCCTTGCCATTGGCAATTATGTTGACCGCAAGGCCGAAGGCACACCTTGGGGCACGTGTAGCGACAATCAATTGTTCCGCCCCTCGGCAAGCGATGATGGTTTTGCGACGGCGCAAAGCCTCAAAGCCTATTGCACATTGTCGCTGTTATTTTCGGATTGGAATCGCTCGGGCACGCAATCATTACGGGTGAGTAATGACCGTCAATATAATAAAAATGGCCGCGAGCAATTGTGGCGGTTAGCGGCGGACAAATCTGCAACTGAATTTACTAGAAAAGACGGCTTTAAAAAGCTCAACATTTGGGGCATGGGCATTGCCAGCCATGATGTGAACGCTGATGGTTATCCGGATTATTTCCTCACCTCGATGGGTGACAATAAATTGCGCTCATATGTCGGCAATGGTGAAAAACCTAAATATAAAAATATGGCGTTTAAATTGGGCATCACCGCGCACAAACCGTGGAGTGAAGAGTCTGCCTTATTGTCCACCGCGTGGCACGCACAATTTGCCGATTTTAACAATGACGCTTTGATCGATCTTTTCATCGCCAAGGGCAATGTCGATCAAATGCCGGATTTTGCCCAGCATGACCCCAATAATTTACTTTTGGGCAAACTGGACGGTAGATTTTTTGAAGCGGCAGATAGAGCCGGAATGCATGCCACCAAGCTAACGCGCGGCGCGGCGATTGTCGATTTAAACCTCGATGGCCAGCTCGACATTGTCGAGGTCAACCGCAATGAATTTCCGGGAGTTCTGCGCAACTTAAGCACCAGCCACGCTTTGGGCAATTGGATAGCGCTCGACATAAGACGTTTAGACTACAACAAAAGCAGCATTGGCGCTTGGATAGAAGTAAAAATTAATGGTAAAGTGCAGCGTAAAGAGATTACCAATGGCGGAGGTCACGCCAGCGGCAGCTTGGGTTCGCACCATTTTGGTATGGCAACCGCAAAACAAGCTGACATAAGAATAATATGGCCTGATGGCCAGACAAGCGATTGGATGACCATGAATGCCAACCAATTTGCCACAATAAATAAACAAGATTCGGCAGTGACCTTTTGGTCGCCGTCAAATAACGCCAAAATGATGCAATAATCATTTTGGTCATGGGAGGCCCATAAAGGGCAAAAACATAGCCGATAAAGGCTATAAACTGGGAGAAATAAAATGAGTGTTAAAAAACTTCTCATGTCTGCTGCACTTGGTGTGGTTATGACTGTATCTGCAACAGTTGGTGCTGTAGCAGCTGATCTTAAAGTGGGTGTGTCTTGGTCTAACTTCCAAGAAGAACGCTGGAAAACTGACGAAAAAGCCATCATTGCAGGCCTTGGCGCCGATGCTGACTATATTTCAGCTGACGCCGGTGGTTCACCAGAAAAGCAATTGGCTGACATTGAAAGCCTAATTGCCAATGGTGCAAACGCCTTGATCATCTTAGCGATGGACACAGAAGCTGTAATGCCTGCTGTGCTTAACGCCCAAGCTGAAGGCATTCCTGTACTTGGTTATGACCGTTTGATCGAAGCCAAAGACGTTTTCTATCTAACATTTGACAATGTTGAAGTTGGCCGCATGCAAGCTCGTGCGGTATTTGCTGCACAACCTAAAGGCAATTATGTATTCATCAAAGGCTCACCGACTGATCCGAATGCTGATTTCCTACATGGTGGTCAATTAGAAATTCTACAAGCTGCTATTGATTCTGGCGACATTAAAATTGTTGGCGAACAATATACAGATGGTTGGAAGCCTGAAAATGCCCAAAGCAATATGGAGCAAATCCTAACCGCTACTGACAATAAAGTTGATGCTGTTGTGGCTTCAAATGACGGTACTGCTGGTGGTGTTGTGGCTGCGTTGACAGCTCAAGGCATGGAAGGCATTCCGGTATCTGGTCAAGATGGCGATCATGCTGCTCTTAACCGTGTAGCGCGTGGCCTTCAAACTGTTTCAGTTTGGAAAGACGTACGTGTACTTGGTAAAAAAGCTGGTGAAATTGCTGTAGCACTTGCCAAAGGTGAAGCCGTTATGGGTTCAGCAAAATGGTCTGGCGGCAAAAAAGGCGTTGAAATGGATGCCATTTTTGTAGCTCCTGTGCCAATTACAAAAGCTAACTTTAATGTTGTTATTGACGCTGGCCACATTGCTAAAGATGTAGCTTGTGCCAATGCAAATGCTGATGTTGCTGCTTGTAAATAAGCCAAAATTTAGCTAAACATTTAGTTAATAGAAAAATGGTCAGATTTATGTTTTCATAAGTCTGACCACACATTTAAGAACAAGTGAATTAAATGACAGATACAAATCTAAACAAAACCAAGCAAGAGAGTGCCTTAACCCGCATCATCCGTGCTTCGGAAGTCGACACCCGCATGCTCGGCATGATTGTGGTGCTCGTGGTAATTTGGGTCGGGTTGAATATAGCCACTGGTGGCATATTTCTCTCCGCACGAAATCTTTATAATTTAGCCGTACAAACCTCGGTGGTTGGCATTATGGCCACCGGCATGGTTTTGGTCATCGTCGCCCGCCATATCGATCTATCGGTTGGCTCGGTTATGGGC
>NVUS02000278.1 GCA_002402005.2 OCS116 cluster bacterium
ATTTATGGCATTGTGCCAGATGGCCTGACATCGAATAATTATGAGTTGATATATGCAGAAGGCATGTTGAGCATTCTACCAAGTAGATTCTCGAAAACTCTGGGTGATGAATTCGAACCCAAGAAAACCAAACCGATTATTTGCATTAAAGATGTATTTATTTGCGAAGAAATCGATATGAAACCACTCAAACTAACTAACAATCGAGTCCCTATAAATGAAGAAATTAACGCTTTCTAAGTGTGTTAATTTTGTTCTGCGTATTACATTCACATCTATTCTGGTTTCTGCCACCAGCACCTTGGTGCAGGCAGAAACTTTAACCCCCACTTCTACCACCATATCGCATGGCGGGCAAAAATTTGAGCTGTCTAACTCATCGTTAGACATTGCAGCAGATGACCGACCATTTGGGGTGAATTTAACTAAAATAACCCTAGTTAACCAACGTGATGCCCATAAAGATACGGCATTTAACGCCGATGGCGTTGATTTATCGCGGGCGGGGATTTTGCTGCAAACCCCAAACATGATTTCCTTATTAAAACCATTCATTGGCAAGCCTTTGTCGGTAAAACTAGTCAGCCAATTGCGGGCTGAAATTACCTTTTATTTTCGGCAAATTGACCGGCCATTGGTGGATGTTATCATTCCGCCGCAAGAGATTTCGGGCGGTGCGTTGCGCATTGATTATATTCCATTTGTGATTGGCGAAAGACGGGTTGAGGGCAATGAATGGACCGAAGATAAGCATATTTTGGATGCCCTGCATTTTGAAGTCGGTGAAGAAATTGACAGTGAAATTCTGATCGATGATTTGAACTGGTTGAACTTAAACCCCTATCGGAATTTAGTGGCGGTGTTTGAACCGGGGCAAAAAGCTGGCACGACAAATATTATCTTGCGCTCGCAAGAAGCCAAGCCGTGGACGGTGTGGGCTGGTTATAACAATGCCGGTAGCCGCAATAGCGATCCGCACCGTATATATGCGGGTTTTGATGTGGCAAATTTGCCGTTTATCGATCATCAGTTTAACTATCAATTGACCACAAGTCCAACCACTTTAGGCAATGGTGGGATATTTGGATTGAGCAAAAAAGACGGTTATTTTTCGCATTATGCCAATTATTATGCACCAATTGTATATGGCAATGGCTGGCGGCATAAGTTAAACCTGCAAGCCAGCTACACGCAAGGCCGTACTAGCAATGCACCGTTTACCAAAGACAATAAAACCCAGCAGGTTTATGGCGAATATGCCATGCCATTGCCGTTGTTTAGCACCATTCGTTCCGAAGCTTATGGTGCGGTGGATTATAAGCATTTGACCAATCTGACAGAATTTGGCGGGTTGCAAATTTCGGCCAAAACACTGGACATTGCGCAATTTGTGGTGGGTTTGCGTGGCTCATTCAGCACGCCATTTGGGTTTTCTCAATCGGGTCAGACTTGTGACCGGTGTAATCTAGGACGTGGTAATTTTGACATTCGCTTGGTGGCTAGCCCGGGTGGGTTTGGCACAAATAATAAGGACGCGGCGTTTATAAATATGGCCAATAATGTGGCGGCGACCGCACGTTATAATTATATTTATGGCAAGATAGACCATGTGATGCCGTTGCCCGCACGCTTTAAATGGAAGAGCGCATTTGCGTTTCAACTGTCGAATGATTTTCTGCCGGCTGGTGAGCAATTGGCAATGGGCGGCACGCGCTCGGTACGTGGTTATTTGAGCGGTGAAGTGGGCGGTGAAAACGGCTTTACACTGAGCAATGAATTGTCATTGCCGCCAATTTCTTTATTGGGCAAGGCACTTAACGCCAATGACAGCTTAACCGCATATGGTTTTGTGGATATGGGTATGTCGTTTGACAAAACCACCGGCAAACGCACTGATTTGTTGGGCGTTGGCGGTGGGTTGGACTATCGGTTCAATTCTAATTTCACCGCCTCTATGGTGATAAGCCGCGCCTTAAAAACTGGGCCCGTTACCAATATTGGCGATACACAAATTGCGGGTGGGTTTAAAATTAGTTTTTAAATCTGGCGTTAAAAATGCGGCAATTCTGGCTTAGCATATTGGCTATATTCAATGTGCTAAGTCAAGATTCTGGGCTTTGCTAAGCTGGAATTGAAAATATGTACTTTCTGTAAAAATTGATAAAATAGTATTATAATTTGATAATTTTACCCCTATTTTGGACAATTTTATCCAATTATGGTTGAGTTATGGCAAATACTGCATAGTAATAATGAAGATTTGCCAAAAACAAACAGAGGGAAAATTATGAAGATTTCAAACAAATTAATTTTTAGTGCTTCTTTATTGCTATCGACCGCAATTTCGGGCACTGCGCTTGCTGCAGTTTGCGAGCAAGACGTTCGGGTTTTGGCGCAACCGCGCGAAAGCCTTACCATGCTTGAAGATTATAAAGATGAATTTGAAGCCAAATATGGCGCATCTTTTTCAATCGACTATTTAAACGAGAATGACCGCCGTGCGAAATCACGCGCCGAAGCCTCAACCGTTGGCCGCTATAATGTTTATTATATTGATGAAGCCAATGTGGCTTTGTTTGCCGAAAAAGGTTGGGTGAAGCCTTTGCTTGATTATTATCCTGCTGAATATGATTTTGACGATTTTGACCCCGGCCGTAAAAAAGTTGGTTCATATAAAGGCAAAACCTATTTTGCACCCATTCAAGGTGGTGGCGATTTCCTTTACTATCGCAAAGACATTTTAGAAGCTGCTGGTGTAGAAGTGCCAACCACACTTGAAGAGCTAAAAGCTGCGGTTAAAAAATTGCACGATCCTGACAATGGCATTTATGGCATTGCGCTACGTGGGCAACGTGGTTCAGGCTCTAACGTTTGGCGCTGGATGACTTATTTTAAAGGCTTTGGCGGTGAATGGTATGATGGTGATAAGCCAGTGTTCAATTCGGCTGCGGCGATTAAAGCTACGGAAACATATCTTGAATTGTTCAAATATTCACCTCCTGGTACAAAAACGGGTGGTTGGACAGAAGTGACCGAAGCGTTTAATTCGGGTCAAGTTGCATTGATCATCGAATCTAGCCCGTTGGCTGGACAGACTGAAGATGCATCAAAATCTGTGGTTGCCGGTAAAGTTGGTTATGCGCCGCCTCCATCACCACTTACGGGTGGCGGTTACGGCCATGGTTTGGCGATTGGTGCCAAAGCCAATAGTGATGAAGCCTCAGCCAAATGCGCGGGTACATTCATTGCCTGGGCAACCTCTAAAGAGCAAGAAATTAAACGCGTCGAAAAAGGTATTTTTGGTGATATTAACCGCCTGAGCGTATTTGCATCTGACGAGTTTGCCGCCAAATATGGCGATACAATTGCCAAAGCTTTGGATGCAACTGCACCGAAAACTGCCATTAACTTCTGGCCACATGCTGATTGGCCTGATCTAGGCGATTATTGGGGCATTATCTTGGAAGAGCTGATTGTGGGCACCCGCACAGACATCCAAGAAGCTCTGAATGAGCTAGAAGAGCATGCCAATAAATTGGCTGCCAAACGTAAATAGGCTTCTCCCGCCAACTGATCCACTCCCTCTATCCCAGGAGGGGGTGGATTTATTTATCTAATTATCTATCCTATACTGAGTTGGGAGACTCTCATGAATAAAAAAACCTCATTGCCATATGTGTTTTTAATTCCACCTATGTTGGTTTTGGCTGTTTTGTCCATTGTGCCAACCATTGCGGCGTTGAATATTTCGTTTCAAGATCGTGAACTTGGCGGGCCAACACCTGAATATATTGGCTTTCAAAATTATATTGATTTATTTTCGGACCGGCGCTTTTTAAACAGTGTCAATGTTTCGGTATTGTGGGAATTCATCACCGTAATTGGCACGATGGTGACGGCGACGTTGATTGCGTTCTTTTTGTTTGAAAATACCAAAGGCCGCACCCGTAATATCATTTCGACCCTGTTTATCATTCCGGTTTTATTGCCGCGTGTATCGGCCGCGTTTGTGTGGAAATTTATGTATAATCCGTTAATTGGCGTGGTCAATTACCCGATTAAGGCCATGGGTGGACAGCCGATTGAATTTCTATCTGACGTGACATATGCCTTACCGGCCATTGCGATGGTGGATATATGGCAGTGGAGTTTGTTTTTCTCGGTTATTTTATTAAAATTATTAGAAACCCTGCCAAAACAACCATTTGAAGCGGCTTTGCTTGACAATGTGAACAAGTATGAATTGTATTTTTACATTGCATTGCCAATGTTAAAAGCCCCATTGATCAGTCTTACATTTGTGAAAATGGTCGAATCCTTACGTTCGTTTGACTTGATTTATGTGATGACGCGTGGTGGCCCGGGCATTGTGACCGAGACATTGGATATGTATGCTTTCTCGCAAGGTTTTGTGGAAGCGGGGCGTACATCTTACGCCGCTAGCATGGCGGTGTTGATGTTAATCGGCACGATCATTACC
>NVUS02000279.1 GCA_002402005.2 OCS116 cluster bacterium
AAAATGGCTAAACCCATGTGAATACTAGTTTGGTATAAGGCTCTAAGGCCAAATATTCGCCCCGATGGTCTAAACGGTCACCATCCACAATCATGGTCACAGCAAACTGCCCGCCAACATGTGGCTCGCTGCTTATGTCAGTGGCCACCACACCCGGCGCGGGGGTCATAAACTTAGCCATCAATGCCGGGTCAAGCCAAGCATTATAGACAAATTCAATTGGTGCGTTAATGGTGTGTTCCACGCTTAACGTCAATTCGCTCATTGTCAGTCTCCTGCTCACTTGGCATGCCAATCAGGGCATCTAGGCTTTCAAGCCGCAATGCCCATATGGATTTTAGATTTTTAAACCAATTTTCAATTTCAGCGATCGGCGCAAGCTCGGCTTCTATTGGATGCACCCGCCCGATGGTGCGGCGGCTGACCAAACCAGCTTTTCCAAAACTTTTATATGTTTAGATATCGAGCTTAAACTCATGTCATAATGCTTGGCGAGTTGGGTCACTCGCTGCCTTTAATATATCCGATAATTTTTCATAGTTTTATATTCAACCATTTGAGTGAATATAAAACAAAACCTGATCTGTCAAATAAATTATCCCAAACCCAAATAACCACCAGATTGCAAAGCCCATAATTTTGCATAAATACCGTGCAGTTTTAACAATTCATCATGGCTGCCCTGCTCGGCAATCACCCCATCATCCAAGACAATAATCCGATCCATTTGCGCAATGGTCGACAATCTATGTGCAATCGCAATCACAGTTTTGCCGTGCATCACCTCATATAAACTGTCCTGAATCGCCGCTTCAACCTCACTATCCAAAGCCGAAGTCGCCTCATCCATTATTAAAATCGGGGCGTTTTTCAACAAAACCCGCGCCAAGGCAATGCGCTGCCTTTGCCCGCCCGAAAGTTTTACCCCGCGCTCACCGACTTGCACGTCATACCCAAAATTACCCGCATCATCCTGTAACTGAACAATAAAATCATGCGCATGGGCTTTTTGCACCGCCGCGGCAATTTCATCTGGCTGTATTTCGCTGCGGCCATAAGCAATATTCTGCGCAACCGAACGATGCAACAGCGAAGCATCCTGCGTCACCATCCCAATATGCGCGCGTAGACTATCTTGTTTCACCAACGAAACGTCTTGCCCATCTATATATATTTGCCCCTGCTCCAATTGATAAAACCGCAATAATAAATTCACCAACGTCGATTTTCCAGCGCCAGACTTGCCAACCAAGCCAATTTTTTCACCCGCAGCAATGGTCAATGAAACGCCATTTAGCCCGCCTTTTTCTTGACCATAATTGTGCCGAATGTCATTAAATACAATCTCACCACCGCCAAGCTGCAAATCAGGTGCATTCACCACATCTACAATTTTTAACGGTTGCGCCAATGTTTTGAGCGATTCGCGCAACGAACCCAAAAACCCAAATAAGTTGGAAACACCATCCATCAACCATTCGGCCATTGATGAAATGCGAAAACTCAAGGCAATCGAGGTGGCAATCAAGCCAATACTCGCCGCTCCCACTTGCCACAAAACCAAGCTATAGCCCACCATGCCCACAATCAACAGACTGGAAATGAAGATTAAACCAACATTAATAATCACTTCAACCCTTTGTAATTCAACAAAGTTAAGCCTAGCGATCTCTATTTTTTGTTGGCTCTGCCGATCTTCAAAATCATCACCGGAGGCAAATAACTTCACCATACTAATGTGGCTATAAGTGTCGACCAACATGCCGTTTAATGCCGAATAAGCGTTCTGAAAATCTGCAGATTTTTGCTGAAATTTCGGCACGGCATACAACATCAAGCCAAAATAAATCATCAACCAGATTAACAATGGCCAAATCAACCGCGCATCTATGCTCGCCATCAGCCAAATCGAACCCACCACATAGATAGATACATAAGCTAGGGTGTTAAGAATCTGATAAGCCGCCCCCGTGGCGCTGCTGCCAACATCACGCACATGACCGGCTATGCGCCCCGCCATGTCATTTTCAAACCAACTTAACGATTGTTGCACAATGTAACGGTGCAAGCGCCACCTTATCAAAGCCGCGGCATTGGGTCTAAAAACAATGTCATTTATGCCTTCGCGCACCAATGACGCCAGCGGTCGAATGACCAACGTCAAACCCGTCACCAGCAAAAATTCTGCACCATGGCTTTGCCATAATAAAGCCGGCGCGGTGCGGGTTAAACCATCCACCAAACGCCCAGCATAACCAATCAACCACACTTCAAGCCCGGCACTGATGACGGTAAATATGAGGCTGATGGAAATTACCGGCCAAAACGGTTTTAGATTTACCGCCATAAATGCCCAAGGGTGAGAAGGCGGCGTGGCAGAAGAATAGGACTGGTACGGATTTATAAATTTAGCGAAGAATTGAAACATGATGATTCCGATGACATTTAGGAAAGCTCAATGGCGCGTATAAGCGCAATGTGAAAACAAGGTTTTCACCGCTCGGAATCTTTTTCGATAAACCAGACTTACCGCCCCCAAAACCATATGTCAATCTCAAACCCATTGACAGCAGGCACAGTTCGCCTATTATCGAACTATGAAATTTGGCCCCGATATATCCTCCACCGCCGCCTTAATTGGCGACCCGGCCCGTGCCAACATTCTAACCGCATTAATCAGCGGTTGCGCGTTAACCGCCACCGAATTGGCCACCGAAGCCGGCGTCACCAAACAAACCACCAGCTCACATTTGGCCAAATTGGTCGAAGGCGGGTTTTTAAGCGTAGAGAAACAAGGTCGGCATAAATATTACCGCTTGGCCAATCACGAGATTGCCGAGCTGCTCGAAAGCCTAGCCAATGTGGCGGCCGACATCGCACCAACACGGGTGCGCACCGGGCCAAAAGAGCCGGCTCTGCGCAAAGCCCGGCGCTGTTACGATCACCTAGCCGGCGATTTGGCAGTTAAAATGTTTGATGGTTTCATCGCCCAAGGCCTGATTGTCAATGATCGAAATAACAATAAAGGTTTCCCCGCTCTCACCACCAAAGGCGCAGATTTCTTCAGCCGATTCGGCATCGATATAAAAAATCTAGAAAATAAAAAGCGCCCCATTTGCCGTTCTTGTTTGGATTGGAGCGTGCGGCGGCATCATTTAGCCGGCGGCTTAGGTGCAGCTTTGCTCAGCGAATTCGAAAGCCGCGGCTGGGCCAAACGCAGCGCCAAAAACCGCATCATAGAATTTAGCCAGACCGGCGAAAAAAATCTACTCGCCGCACTTCACTTGTAAGATATTGTTTCATGATTGAAGCTGAATAACATTCGAGACAATATTAATCTTCATTGATTGAGCGTATTTTTATCTGCTGATAAAGCTGAAACAAAAATATGAAAGTAACCAAAACCACCAAACTACCACCAACAAAACCTTCATCCAAATCTTTAGTCACACTGATAAAAAAGAAAATACTCAACACGCCCATGGCCAAGCTCAATCGGTTTTGGTCACTCCAACGGGTGAATAGTCCCGTGCCATAAGCCACAAAGCCAAACGTAGCAAAAGAGATTGAAAATAAAATCCCCATCGCCATTGGCAACGGCGCCAAAATACCCATTTCTGGGCCAATAAACACCATAAAATAAGTCGTGATGACATTAATAACCCCCACCACAAAAAACCAGATGCTGTGCAATTTTGCTTTGCTAACAATCTTTGCACGCGGCTTTGGCGGCAGTATATAAGCGGTAAATATAAGAGCAATGAATATAACAATCACCCCCAAATAGTTAAATATTGGTGGCATATAAGTGGTCATCAACCAGCCTGCTGGCAACCATAAGGCTAAGCCCAAAATGCACAACCCAAGCATTTTATTGCTAAGCCAGCTTACATTGCGCCGCTTGGCATATAGCATTTCAGCAAGGCTTATGCTCACCCACATGCTAAAAACCAGATGAAAATGCAACAATATAAATGCAAATGTCCAGCTCACGCCAAAGGCAAAATCATGGCCTTGCAGTGCGCCCAATTCACTCCAATTGGGGTTAAAAAACGACCGCACCACAATGCCTTCCTCATAAAGGCCAAACGCCAAAGCTAACAGAAAAAACTTAAACATGCCCCCACCCCAACGAATCAGTAATTCCCGCACAATCAGCGCGCCAAAACCATAGGGCAATGCCATTGCTATAAATGACAGTGGGTTTAAAAAACCAAGCGGGGTTTGATGAGCCGACAATAATTCGCCAATAAATGGTGCAAAAAATAATAAAAATACTGCTGGTGCAATTTTATTCTCTATCAATCTGACCATATTGAATTTTGCCATAATGTCCCCTCACACTCTATTTAATGTAAAGTTAAACGGTGACATTTCAAGCCGTCAAACGCCATTTAAAGCGTATTATTTTCACTTTTGCGGCTAACATTAGCTGCAATAAAACCACCAATACCCAGCACAATGAATAAGATGGTGCCCACCGTCACACCAGTACTTGAGTCCACCTTGCTGACTTCGGCAATTAAATCGCCCAAATCCCGCGCAATGCCGCCGGCAAATGCGCCCATATATAATATCGGGCTTTTTAAATAAATCGCCATGCCGGTCACGATGGCCAAGCCAATGGTGCGCCCGCCCCAAGATACGGTCATGCCCGGGTCAGTTTGGATAAACAAAGTCATCAAACCCAATGCCCCGCCCAAAACGCAGACAATAAGTGCAAAAATAGTCACCCATAACGGGATGGCAATGGTCGGGCGGTTGATGGGTGTTTTAGACATTTGGGCTTCCTTTTTGTCGATTTAGCACTTGATGCCCACCCATTGCAAGTGTTTTCATAGAGCGCGTGTTTTAACTGATTAATTCAGATTTTGGCGCCACACCTTTCTGCCAATCATTAAGCCGTAATTTTACGTCATCACTGGCTGCCA
>NVUS02000028.1 GCA_002402005.2 OCS116 cluster bacterium
GGCTCGGCAATTGTATTTTGCATGCCGGTGGTTAATTTGGTTTTGTCAGCTGCGGTTTGAGGCTTGATTGACAGGCGGATCAACATGCTGTTGGCATCCTCATTGGGAAACCCAATATCCGGCACATGGCCACGGCCATTTTTAAGGTGGCAACTTAAGCAAGAGCGGGCATTGTATAATGGCCCTAACCCGTTAGAGGCCTGTGTCGCCGATGGTGCGGGTGCCCATAATTTTTTAAACATGGCACGGCCAAGCGTATAATCCATACCACCATTCACGCCCAATGATGCGGTTGGGTGAGACAATGCTTGTTTGTCCAGCTTCACAAATTTACCACTTGTGCCGCCGGGATAATGCTCTAATTTTTCTGGTTTGGTAAAATCTGTGGTGGGCAGGAGCAAAAGCTGGCGCTTGCTCAGCGATTCGGCATTTGCGCTGCTCACTAACATTATAAAAATGGCGATCAATTTTAACATAGCACACCGTATAAACGAGTTCGTGCCCAAACGCACCCCCACAATGCATTTGAACACGAATTCCGAGGCAGTTACCTACCTAAACTGAATGTTTCAGTTATACTTTTTCAGGAGCATCCAAGCTGTCTGAACCTTCAAACTCGATGGCAGAAAGGCCAAGCGCACTAACTGCTTTTTCGAGTGATTTAGTTTGGGTCACAAGGCTATCAACAACCGCTTGCACAACTGCGTTACCTTCTGTGTTGCCTTCACCAATCATTTGGTCATAAGCTTCGGTGGTTTCCGCACGTTTTACCATGGCGGCACCAGCAGCCACTGTGGCAGCAATGTTGTCAGTTAGCTCTTTAGCAACTGCAGCGTCTTTATCAGCCACTAGGTCTTCGATTGATGGGCCTTCTACCACTGAACCGTCAACACGTGTATAGCTACCTGTGTAAACATTTTGAATGCCCAAAATGTCATAATAATGTGAGTTATGCGTATTGTCAGAGAAGCAATCATGCTCTTCTTCAGGGTCATGCACAATCAAGCCAAGCTTGATGCGTTCACCAGCTAATTCGCCGTATGAAAGTGAACCAAGACCAGAGAAGATGGCTGCAATGCCGCCGTCGCCTAAAGCAGCACGGGCTGCGCCTTTCATTGACCAAGCGCCAACAATGCCTTCTAGATCATCGATAAGCAAGTCTGTGGCAGCGGTGATATATTCAGCACGACGGTCACAATTGCCATTGGTGCAGTTTGCAGTGTCATAATCTGTTGCCGCACGTGTACCTGCGCCAGCGCCAGTGCCGTTTAAATCTTGACCCCAAAGCAAAAACTCAATCGCATGGTAACCAGTGGCTACGTTAGAGCCAACTTCGTCAGCTTCTTGCAATGTATCAGCAAGCAATTCTTTGGTGATTTTGCTAGCGTCAACCATTTTACCGGCTACATTTAGCTTAGGGTTGGCAATGACGTTGGCAGTGTAATATGGGTTTTCGTCAGATTCTGTACCATATGAAGCGTCGACATAATCGATCAGGCCTTCATCTAGTGGCCATGCATTCACGAGGCCTTCAAAATCATCAACAATGGCGTTACCAAAACGGTAAGCTTCAGTTTGTTGGTATGGCGCACGGGCTGCCAACCAAGCGGCTTTTGCAGCGCTTAGATTGTCTTCAGTCGGTGTCGCTACAAGTGCCGCGATGGCAGTTTGTAGTGTTTTTGCAGTGCTTAAGCTATCTTCATAACCAGCATGAGCGATGTTGGCATAAGTTTCCAAAATAGCTTCAGCGCTTGGTGCCGCAGCGATTGCTGTGGTCGAAAATAGAGAAGCAGCAAGAGCCGCTGCTAAGGTAAATTTTTTCATGATATAATCCATTCTGTTTTAAGTTGACAAGCTTATTGGTTTAACCGTCCGCAATTAAGAATTGATCGCATCATATTTGAACTTGATAATGATATGCAAGTTGAATCTTGTAATTTCTAACATTTAACGTGGGATAAGTCCTAGTTTAAAATGATACTAATTTTAACAATGAAATCAAATGTTTAATTATTTTTCTGGTTCAAAAAAAACTGTGGTTTTTTGTAAATATATTTCAATCACTTAAACGCTTAATTAGAATGATTGTAAAATAAGTGTTTTTATTTTCATAAAACTGTCAAATAACTTATGCTATACGGATAAGTCATCGATTGGCAGGCCTATGCATTTTTACGACATATTCAAAAAACATTTTTTTGGTTTTTTCATCATCACAATTTTCCTCATCGCGCTGTCCAACATAGTTAGTGGCAACATTTGGACGCTCACTCTGCTGAATGTGGTTTTGGGCTGCATCGCATTTGTATATTATCGGTTTTATGTCGAAATTGCTGAGCAAAAATTAGCCGATGCGCTGCCAATCAGGCCGCAAAAATCAACATTAGATATAAAAAGTTATATAGAAGCCCAATTTTTCCCAACTTTGGTTTTGGATGCTCATGATAACATTCTGTACCTCAACCAAAGCATGGTTCAGGCGTTTGACGACACCGCCGCATATGAGCAAAAGGCTCAACTTATTGGTCAGGATTTCTCGGCTTTGTTGCGCGTGCCACAATTGCTCAATGCTTATGACGAGGTCAAGCTGAGCAAAATGCCCAAGCAATTTCATTTTGAGCATGTGCATAATGGCGAACGGCAATATTGGGTTAACATTTCGCCGATTGCCTTGGGTGATAACCAAAACTCTGGCGAGAATTGGGCTTTGACTGCCGAAAAAGACTATATATATGTATTCACCCTGCGCGATTTAACCCATGACCGCAAAACTGACCGCATGCGGGTGGATTTTGTGGCCAATGCCAGCCACGAATTACGCACCCCGCTGGCCTCGATTGCTGGGTTTATTGAAACCATGCAAGGCCCAGCCAAAGATGACGAAAAAGCCAAAGCCTCGTTTTTAACCATTATGCAAGAGCAAGCTTTGCGCATGACACGGCTGATTGATGATTTGTTGAGCTTAAGCCATATCGAAATGAACATTCATACCAAGCCAACTGATGATGTTGATTTAAAACAGGTTATCGAACATGTTTTGGACAGCGCCGCACCATTGGCGGCCGAGAAAAATGTGACGCTTGAATTTGACAACCAGCTTGGCGGCGCACTAATAAAGGGCGATGCTGATCAGCTGATTCAATTGTTTGGCAATTTGCTCGACAATGCTTTTAAATATGGTTTGCGTAATGAGCAGGGTGAAAAAATTGTTTTGCGTTTGGCACAAAATACGGCAAATGACAAATATATAGTGTCGGTGATTGATTTTGGCCACGGCATATCGGCCAATGATTTGCCACGGCTGACCGAGCGCTTTTACCGGGTGTCCGGCCAACAAGCTGCCAAAGGCACCGGGTTGGGGTTGGCGATTGTCAAACACATCATCCAGCGCCATAATGGTGAAATTCATTTTAAAAGCCAAATTAACAAAGGCACTAAGGTTGATATCGAGTTCAACCCATTAAAATAAATTTGCCTACCATTGGATTGCAGCACATTAGCCAGTGTCACATTTCGGGCTTACAAAACAAATACTGTCATAAAACTGTAATATAAGCATCATATAACCAGCTCAGTTAAGCAAATAGACCTGCTCAAACTATATCAAAACTAAGAGTTATATACTAAGTCATTAGGAGAGTTTAATGAATAAATCTATCAAATTACTAGCTGTAGCTGCATTGGCGTTGCCACTTATGGCCACCACATCATTCGCCCGCGATCAAATTCAAATCGTTGGTTCATCAACCGTGTTTCCATTTTCATCTTTGGTTGCTGAAAAATTTGGCAAAACTAGCTCATTCAACACACCAGTGGTTGAATCAACCGGCACTGGCGGCGGCATGAAATTATTCTGCTCTGGCATTGGTGAAGGTCATCCCGACATTTCAAATGCCTCGCGTCGCATTAAATCATCTGAGCTTGAAGCCTGTCTTTCTGCTGGCATCAACCCAATTGAAATTAAAGTTGGCTATGACGGCATCGTACTTGCAAACGCTGTAGACGCCCCGGCATTTGAGCTAACTAAGCAACAAATCTTTTTGGCACTTGCTGCCAAAGTACCCGGCCCTGATGGCAAATTGATCGACAATCCAAACATGAGATGGTCTGACATTGATGCCAGCCTACCTGATGTTAAAATCGAAGTGCTTGGCCCGCCACCAACATCTGGCACACGTGATGCCTTTGTTGAATTGGCTATGGAAGGCGGCGCAAAGAAATTTGAATCACTTGCTGCTTTACGTAAAGAAGACAAAAAGAAATTCCAAGCTGTAGCACATAGCTTGCGTGAAGATGGTGCTTTCATCGAAGCTGGTGAAAATGACAATCTAATCGTGCAAAAACTAAAAGCCAACCCGGCTGCGTTGGGTATCTTTGGTTTCTCATTCTTGGATCAAAATGAAGACACCATCAAAGGTGCAATCATCAATGGTGCCGCACCAGATTTTGATAACATTGCTGATGGCAGCTATGGCATCTCACGTGCGCTTTATTATTATGTGAAAAAAGAGCATATGGATACAATTCCTGGTCTTAAAGAATATAATGAAGAGTTTTTGAGCAGCAAAGCTATGGGTGAAGATGGTTATCTTCTAGAAAAAGGCCTTATTCCTTTGACAGAAGACGAGCTGGCAGCAGTGATTTCTGACCTAACTGAAATGAAAACCGTTTCGCTTAAATAATAAATATGATTAGAATGGGCAAACCAAATGGTTTGCCCATTTTCACTGTAATATTAGGTAAATGACTTTGATTTACATACGATAAATAGTAAAAGATCAACATTCACTTACTGGATTAAATTATGTCTTATCTTACATTGTTTGCATTTTTAATTTGCACCATTATCATCGGCTATTTTATTGGCAACCATCGCGCCATTGGCTTTCGCCCCGCGATAAAAAGTAAATTACCCGAAAATAAATTGCACAGTCTGCCGGGTTTTCATGGCACATATGTGGCTTTATGGTGCGGCATTCCAAGCCTATTGTTAATGCTTGCCTGGATGTTTTTAGAACCGAGCATTTTATCTGCCATGTTGGGCAACGCTTTGGGCGATGCCGGCAATGGCCTGACTGATGACAAGCTCGAACTGCTCAAAGCCTCGATAAGACGCGCCGCACAAAATGGCCAAAACCCGATTGATGATACATTGTTACCGGTGGTCGAAAGTTATAAAAACATCGTCAAAAGCACCGGCATTGGCAGCATGGTGGTGATTGGTTGTGGCGCAATCATTGGGCTGTATTTTAGCCAAAGAAAAATCGCTCAACGTTTTGCTGCCCGCCATAAAGTCGAAAAAATATTCTCTATCATTATGCTGCTATCCTCTTTGGTGGCGGTATTGACTACATTTGGTGTGGTGGTTTCGTTGATATTCGAGACCATTCGGTTTTTTGGCATGGTGTCATTTACCGAATTCTTATTTGGCCTGCATTGGTCGCCACAAATTGCCTTGCGCGATGATCAAGTGGCCAGCTCTGGCTCGTTTGGTGCGGTGCCTATTTTTGCCGGCACATTGCTAATCACCTTCATTGCCATGGTCATTGCCGTGCCGATTGGTTTGTTTTCGGCCATTTATATGTCCGAATATGCCAGCCC
>NVUS02000280.1 GCA_002402005.2 OCS116 cluster bacterium
AGCAAACCAATTGGCAAGAAATTAAAGCGCTCTATATTATATTGGCCGATAAATTCCCCTCGCCGGTTGTCAGCCTTAATCTGGCTGCCGCGACATTTCAAAATGGCGAGACAGATGAGGCGTTAAAAAGTCTCGCACCATTGGCCGATACATTAAATACATACCCATATTATCACGGTCTTTTGGCCGAAATTCATATAAAAACTGGCCAGCCTAAAAAAGCCAAAACTGCATTTGAAGCCGCACTCAAGCTCGCCAACAGCCCCGCCGCAGCCATTCACATTCGTGAAAAAATCGACCAAATCCAAAATAATTTTTAAAAACTGTAGATTCTACAAAAGCCCGCACGTCCTTGAGAGGTAAATAACTTAAAGGACAATAAAATGACTGTAGATATGACAACGCCTGGTAATTCAGGTTGGATTGAATTTTCTGGCCCAAACGCCAAACAAGCTCAAGAATTTTACTCAAAAGTTGCGGGTTGGAATGTTGTGCCCGTTCCGGCTGGCGATGCACAATATCCAGCAATTATGCTCGAAGATGGACCCATTGGCGGCTTTAGCCCCATGCCTGCGGCAACTGGCTCGTGGCTTATCTATGTCACCGTGAGTGACGTTAATGCCGCCACCCAAACCGCCAAAGACCTTGGTGCAAACATCGAGATTGAACCACGTGATGTGCCCGGCGTCGGCCGCCAATCGATAATTGTCGATCCACAAGGAGCGCGCATTGCACTGATCACTTATGAAAGCATGATGGCTTAATTTCGTTCGCGGTTATTTCTTGCTACGCAACAGCCTACACGGGCGCGTCACAGTGGCGACGGGCGTTATTCGCGCCTTATAGCTTGTTCAAATTTATTTTGATCAAGCTATACATCCAATCATAAACAAGGAGTATATTGATGGAAATTTTACAAATCACGCCCTATATCGCGGCGGCACTGGCGGTCATTATGTTTGGCCTTACTTTAAATGTATCTATGTATCGAGTTAAACTCGGCACAGCGCAGGGCGACATGGCCAAATACCCATTTCAAGATGGCAATGATGAAGGCCTAAAACACCGCATTCGCGCGTTTGGCAATTTTATTGAATATACTCCTTTTGGCCTCATTATGCTGGGGCTACTTGAGCTAAACCAAGGCCCTACCTATTTGGTTTGGGGCTTGGGCATTGCCTTTGCGCTCGGCCGCCTTAGCCACGCTTATGGCATGTTATCTAACCCGTACAATCCCACAATGCGTATTATTGGCATGACCGCCACTTATGCAATATTACTCGTTCCTGCTATATGGATTTTCCTATGATTAAACACTTTCTTTCTGTTTTGGGCTTTGTCATCATATCGTTTACGGTACAAGGCATGTCGCATTTTATTATCAATGAGGCACATTTTGCTTCGATTGGTTTTGCCCGTGCCGAACCCATTTTAGCGTTCGGCATATTGGTTATGGTGCTAGAAGGCATTATTTTAACCCTTGCGCTTGCGGCCTACAAACCGAACCAAGTCACCATTAAAGATGGGCTTATGCTCAGCTTGGCATTTGGTTTGTTTTTGGCCAGTTATATTGCCTTGGTTGAGCCATCAAAATATGCTGTGCCGTCAATTGTCGATTGGATAAAAATCGAAACCACCGCCAGCCTCGTTCAATTTGTGGCATTTGGCCTCATTTTGGGCTATATTCATTCAAAATTTCAACCAAAAGAGGCTTAAATGACCAGCTGGCTTTACCCCGCAAATGTGAAATTTTATGATGTTTTGGGCGCATTCGCCGCGCCCGAAACTTATTGGCCAATGAATAGCAAGGTTGAGGTGGATGACCTGGTCTATATTTATCTCGCTATGCCGCATAAACAAATTGGCTTTCTCTGTAAAATTGAACAGGTGGATTTTGAACAAGACGAGATTATCGACCAGATAAAACCTTATTTCAAAGGCGATGGCAAAGATGGCAAAAGTGGTAAAAAATTCATGCGGCTTAAAACCATAAAAAGTTTCGAATTGAAAGAAAACTCATTTACCGCTTATAGTCTGCTCAAAGAAAACGGCTTAGCTGGCATGCTGATGGGGCCTCGAAAATTAGACAATAACCCCGCATTGCTGCATTATATAGAAGAGGTGACAAAATGAATTTTGATGATATTTGCGACAATTTCCCCCATGACCATGATGGGATCGAAGTTTCGACCATGATGGGCACAAAATGCTTGCGCTATAAAGGCGGGTTTATGAGCATGATGTTCGACAAAGCCGATGCACTAATCATCAAAGTCTCGCCCGCACGGGTTGATGAGCTGATCGAAAACGGCCAAGGCCTAGAATTTAATTACACCACCAAGAGATTCAAAGAATGGGTGATGATTCCGTCCGAAGACGAGGATGATTATGAAGGCTATGTGCTGGAAAGCATGGAATATGTGAAATTAATCACCAAGCCGAAGAAGAAATAAACTACAAATTCGGAGTTTCCATCTACCCTCATGTCCAAACAACGTGCCATTCAGTGAGCGCGACAGCAGCCGTTCGTAGCCGCTGCCGACGAACGCGCGGTCGGCTAGAGAGCGCAGCGAACGCACGGACCGAAGGGAATGCCTGTGATGCAAGTGTCAACAGTGAGCTTAAGCGAACGTATAAATGAAGTACCCGAGTATTGGCAGTACAGCTAACTTTCTTGTGTCTTAGCAAAGGGAAAAGCGGGTTCACCGGTTGAGAGTCCTGCGCAAAATTTCAAAGTTAAAACTTTTCAGCCATCACCGGGCAGTACCCTGCCAACGCTCTGGAAGTCTGCATTTTCACGTTCGGCTTAAGCCTCTCTGTTAGCACTTGCGTGCGCGCTTAAGCGCTAGCCGACCGCGCGTTCTTCGGCAACGGCTTCGAACGGCTGAGCACGCGCTCACTGAAATGAATGGAGTTTTTAGAAATGAGGGGTATGCGGATGAGCGGAGTGTCTGGCATAAAAAAAGCCACCCTGAGGTGGCTTTTAAATTTTGAATGTGCGGTAAATTATTTACCGGTCAAAATCATGATCATTTGGCGGCCTTCAAGCTTTGGCTCCATTTCAGGTTTGGCGTATTCTGCAGCGTCGGCTTTTACACGTTGTAGCAGGTCCATACCTAA
>NVUS02000281.1 GCA_002402005.2 OCS116 cluster bacterium
CTTAAAAATTACTGGACTAAAGGTCAATCAAGAGGTCTTAATAGTAAGTGGCTTTCAAAGATCGATATTGTTTTAGATGCTTTAGATTCATCATCAAAAGCTGATGACATGAATTTGCCAGGACTTTATTTTCATAGGCTTACTGGTCAAGAGATAGGGCGTTTTAGTGTTCGCGTTACTGGCAATTGGCGTATTACATTTCAGTTTAATGGCGAAGACGCCGAACTTCTGGACTTAGAGGATTATCACTAATGGAAAAACTCATTCGAAACCCTAATACCCCCCCGACACATCCAGGTATCTTGCTTCGGGATGTTGTGCTCCCAGATTTGAAAGAAAATCATAAACTAACAATTCAAGGATTGGCAGATATTCTAAATATATCTCGACAGGCCCTTCATCGGATTTTGAAAGGTGAGGTACCTGTTTCTGTCGATACCGCTCTTAAATTAGGTAAACTTTGCGGCAATGGTGACAGTTTATGGCTAAATATGCAGTCGAAATACGATGTTTATTTTGCTAAGCAAACAATAGAACTCGATGATATTCCTACTTTCGCAGCTTAATCTAGAATCGCTTAGTTCTAAGTCTTCGATTTCGTAATGCGTGGTGAAATAGATTTGGCGGAATGTTATTAGTGTTCCAAAATGAGGCTAAAATTGTCACGAAATTAGGGGTATTATCCAAGGAAGGTAAGAGTTTTAATTGAATTCTATTTTGAATTCACGGTTTTAATATAGCCTTCACCCCAGTCTGTAATGCTTTTTATCACCGGGTTAATGCTTTTGCCAATTGGAGTGAGTGAATATTCCACTTTAGGTGGCATTGTGGCATAAGGCTTTCTGGAAACAACACCTTTTTTTTCTAAAAGCTTAAGCTCTTTAACCAACATTCGTGTGGAAATATCAGGAATTGCGCGTTCTAGCTCTTTAAACCTAAGCGTGCCTCTCGCAGATAACACATAGAGAATCGCAAATTTCCATTTTCCCTCTAAAATATTCATTGCAAGATGAAATGGGCAGTTATTATATTCTTCAATTGATTTTTGTTTCATTTTTATTCACCTCATAAACGGCTAAAACGTGCATTACTTACTATTGTGTTCCTAGTTACCAAAAGTGTAACTACTTGCATAAGTATATCATAATATCTAACTTTAGGACATCATTTAAAACAAATGGAGAAAACAAATGGAGAAAATAAATGAGTCATAAAAATTTGGTCGAAAAATTTATCGAAGCTATGCGGGTTTCGGATGTTGATACTCTAAAATCAATGATTACAGATGATTTTAGTTGGTGGATTAATGGCAAAGTAGAATATCTACAAACCGCTGGCGAGCACGATAAAGATTTCTTCTTAGGTTTCTTTGGGGCAGGGACAGCAAGCTTTCCTGAAGGTGTTGAATTTAACATATCAGGTATGGTTGAAGAAGGTGACTTTGTCGCTACAGAAGCAAATCTAAAAGCCAAAACAGCAATGGGTACAGATTACGACAATGATTACCATTTCTTATTCACATTCGAAAATGGCAAAATCAAGCGGATGAAAGAATATATGGATACCCATCACGCAAAAACAACTTTTGGACTATAATTGGAGATAGATATGAACTGGACACCAAAAAGTATGAAGTCTCAAATGGGTAAATCCTTTTTGGTGACTGGCGCAAACACTGGCCTTGGGTTTGAAACCGCCTTGGAATTAGCAAAGCATAATGCCTATGTAATCATGGTTGGTCGCAACCAAGAAAAGTTAAACCAAGCCAAAGAAAAAATATTGGAATCCGTGCCTGATGCGAGCATCGAAATAGGTGTTTTAGATTTAACAAATATTAAGTCAATTAAGTCATTTGCAGATGAATTTGTAAGAACACACGCTTCGCTTGATGTGTTGATTAACAATGCTGGTATAATGTTTCCACCAGCAGGTAAAACAGCCGATGGTTTTGAAACACAGTTTGGGGTGAATTTTATTGGTCATTACGTGTTGAGTGCTTTGCTGTTCCCACTCCTTAAAAACAGTGATAACGCGCGCATTGTTACGTTAAGCAGCATAGCCCATAAGGGTGCTGAAATTGATTATGAAAATTTGAAACTAGAAAAACCATTTAATAAGTTCAGAGAATATGGGCAAAGCAAGGTTGCAGATCTAATATTTGCGCTTGAGCTACAAAGAAAAATTAGTGAAAATAACCTCGATATTTTGTCTGTAGCTTGTCACCCAGGTGTAAGCAAAACAGAGTTGTTGCGTTATGATGTGCCAGAAATGATTGAAACTATAGACTATATGGATGCCAATCAAGGCGCTTTTCCGACACTATTTGCAGCCACTGAAGAATTGGAAGCCATCTCTGGTTCTAATAAATCTTTCTATTTTGGTCCAAATGGCAAAGATGAAATAAACGGTTATCCTGCCCCAGCATTCATAACGCCATATGCAAATGATAAACTTGTAGGCAATCAATTGTGGAATTATGCCGAAAAGGAAACGGGAGTTAGATTTAATTTTGGTTCATAAAACTTGGTTCAATTGAGCTAAACCACGAATAACTCAATTTAATTCAGTTATTGGCTATTTATTTAACCGATTGCATTAACCCAAAATAGGAGGAACACAAATGACGATTCCTAAAAAGAATACCACCCGAAAAATTGTAAAACATATTCGTGGCAGAGCACACGGACCCATAACTAGGTTGATGAGCCCATCAGATTTGGGTGAAACCTTGAAGCCATTTGTGTTCCTCGATTTGGTGGATGCACAGGGCCCATCCCTGCAAGCCCTTGCCGGTATGCCATTACATCCTCATTCAGGGATCGCCACAGTTACTGTTTTTACCAAAGGTGGTATGCACTTTGATGACCCAGAAAGTGGCACAGGAGTTATCGGATATGGCGGCGTTGAATGGTTGCGGGCAGGCAGCGGAGTTTGGCATGGCAAGGAAATGTCACTTGATGATGTGCAACATCTGAGTGGGTTTCAGCTTTGGCTCTCATTACCTCCTGAATTAGAAAATGGACCTCCGCAAAGCCGTTATATTGAGGCTAAAGATATGCGCAGTGTTGGACCTGCTCATATCATCATTGGTGAATATGAAAATGTTCAAAGCCCTGTACTAGCACCCGAAGGGATCAACTATTTGTTGATTACATTGCGGCCTGGGGAAGAATGGCAATATATGCCCCCTAAAGGTCATACTGTTGTGTGGCTAGCTGTTGCAAGCGGGTCACTCAATACAGGCGATACGATTAAAGAAGGCGAAATGGTGGTTTTTGAAAGTGCTGAAAAGCCAATAGTTATCAAAGTAACTGGTGATCAAGGTGTTGATTTTGTTCTAGGATCTGCGGTGCCGCACCCGCATACTTTACATCTTGGTAGTGATTCTGTTCATACTTCGGCAGAGGCTCTTGTTGCAGGTGAACAAAGTATTGCTGAATTGGGGCAGAAACTAAAAGAAGAAGGTGATCGGCGAACTTCCTCCGGTAGCATTCCCGTGTTTCGTTAATCTGGCATTGGTGGGGATTTATTCAACTGTGTCGCAGTGAAGATTTAGCTGCTTATTGGTATAATCTTTAGTCCGGCATGGTTAGCGAATAACAGATGGTATTTTAAATAGTTGCAAGAGATTTTTTCTAGAATACTTCAGTCATTGTTCCATTGCGAGCCAAGCATCAAATCCATTTTTAAATTTGGTAAAGGAAATGCGAGTTTTGGCTCACTATTTATCTGTTATAGGGAATAGGAATTTCGCCAAAAACTCAACGCCTTACCAGATAAAACCTCCCTTGCCCCCCAGAACCTGTTTATTCTCTGTAACCCGCAGGAATCCGCAAAAAAACTGTCCAATATCACCCCAGGTAAACAAAAACAAACCCAGAATACACCACACCATTGGGCAACCTTTTAAAAGCTTATAATTAAAGTCGCATAGTTCCAATTTTTGAATGTCATAGTACCACTATGAAAAAAATATGCTGAAAATTATAAAGTGGTCCTACTATTTAGGACAGTTTTACGGCTCGGTTAAGATATATTCTGATTACAGTCATGCCGTTATTCTTGCTTTGATTGTCTTGAAGTATACCTCATCTGGCGTATGTTTATCAAGTGCAGTATGTGGTCGATCTGTATTATAAGACACTATCCAATCATCAATGATTTAATTTACCCGAAAGCCATCGGTCATTTCATGCAAATAAATGGCTTCCTGTTTAATCATATCTCGGCGTTTAGACGGGCTCATCGATCTAGCCCTTGTGACAAAAAATCATTTTCCATGGCTAGACGGCTAATCTTAGCGTGAAGATCTTTGATATCACTATCTTGAATACCACCTTTCTTTCTTTGTCTTATCTGTAAAAACAATTGATAAACTTTCTACAGTTTGACGTTTCCATGTGCTGACTTGTGTTGGATGAAGATGATGCTTGGCAGCAATCTCCTGAACCGTCTTGTCACCTCGCAAAGCTTCAAGCACCACTTTGGCTTTGAAATTATCTGAAAAATTCCGTCGTTTCGTGATTTTTATATCTAATCTTACTGGTTGAATACATCTTAACACACCGTCCGAATTTGCAGGGCCACTCCATTCATCACTTAATTACCGTAAAGAGCTCTCAATCAAACCGTTCTGCATGGGCTTGCCTGACGTAATTTTAAAAATACTTGCAGTGAGAACTAAATTGCAATACAATCGATTACATTCATTAATCAGGGAGGATATCATGAAGAAGAATCTATTAAAATTAATTACAACTACCGCACTAATACTTGCAGGCAGCACTGTATTTGCTAAGGATTATAAAATCGGCCTAAGCAATGGTTGGGTTGGTAGTGAATGGCGTACACAAATGATAGATGAGGCTACTGCCGCTGCCGCAAAATGGGATGATAAAGGCGTTAATATTACGGTATCTGTACAAAGTGCCAATGTTGATGTGCCAGGTCAAATAGCCCATATTCGTAACTTTATTGCCCAAGGTGTTGATGCGATTATCATTAACCCTAACAGCCCAACGGCGTTTGATCCAATTTTTAAATTGGCCAAAGCAAAAGGAATTTTGGTTATTTCTACCGATGCTGAAGTATCATCTAAAGATGCATTATATGTCGGCATTGACCAAAAAGGTTGGGCGATGAAATCGGCTAAATGGCTTGCAGAAGCAATGGGCGGCAAGGGTAAAGTTGTTGCGATAAACGGTTTTGCGGGACATCCAGCTAATGAGATGCGGGTTTCTGGCTATCAAGAAGTATTTAATGCCTATAAAGACATTGAAATTATTGCTGAAGTGAACGCCAATTGGGACCAAGCCCAGGGCCAACAAGCGATGCAAAACCTATTAGCCACTTACCCTGATATCAATGGTGTTTGGGTGCAAGATGGTATGGCCGATGGCTCATGGCGTGCAATTACAGATAGTGGCCGCAAGGATATTTTAGCCACCGGAGAAATTAGACGCGACTTCTTTGATAGCTGGGGTAAAAATGGCTATAAAACAGGTGCTTCGGTTAACCCTCCAGGTGTCATGGCTAGTGCATTAAATGTTGCGGTTCATATGCTTGAAGGCAAAGAACTTAAAGCTCCTGCTACAGATGGCGTTTATGGCAATGCGGTATATCTACCGATCCCATTTGTTGATGAGTCTAACTATAGCGAAGTATATGCCAAGCTAAAAGACAAGCCTGGTTATTATTCTTACTCTGTGTCGCTTTCTATTGATGAAGCTGGTGCATTGTTTAAATAAAATTCAATGGCCACGGTGTTAAGTCGTGGCCATCATTTTACATTTATAACTTTACTTATTATCATTTAATTATTGTAATTATATGAGGGGGTTACTGTGGCAACTTTACAAGTAAAAAACATTAATAAGGCCTTTGGAGCAACCAAAGCACTTATTGCTTGTGATTTAACCATCGAGGCGGGCGAAGTGCATGTGTTGATTGGTGCCAATGGCTGCGGAAAGTCGACCCTTTGTAAAATTATTTCAGGCAGTGTTCAGGCAGACACTGGTGATATACTGTTAAATAATCAAAAAATATCAATCACCGACCCTGCATCGGCGCAGCAACATGATATAGCAACTTTTTATCAAGAATTATCACTGGCCATTAACCGCAGTATTGAGGATAATATTTATGCTGCCAATGAGCCACTTATATTTGGCTTGTTCATTGATAAAAAAACCATCAAAAAAGATGCCCGCAAGATTATTGATTTATTTGCAGATGTGGTGGGGGACGGGTTCTCTGGCGAGGTTGCTGTCGCAACATTAAGAGAAGACCAACGGCAACTTGTTGAAATTATGAAAGTCATTGCGGCAGATGCCAAAATTATGATTTTTGACGAGCCAACTTCGGCATTAGACCGAGCGCAGGCCAATCGATTTTTTAAAATTATTGAAGATTTGAAAGCCAAAGGCAAATCAATAATATTCATATCGCATAGAATGGATGAAATATTTGCAATTGGTGATCGTATTACAGTAATGCGAGATGGTCAGATTGTAAGTTCGGTTAAAATTTCTGATACCGACCAAAACATGGTGATTGAGCAAATGGTGGGTGGTAAGACAATTGTTCAGACCAATCAGGCCACTAAAGTTAATCAATCTCTTTCAAGTGATGTAGCTGGGCATGATGTGATTGGGCTTGAGCTTAAAAACTTAACCAATAAACAGTTTAGTAACATTAATTTATCCGTATCTAAAGGCGAGATCATTGGTCTTGGTGGTTTACATGGTCATGGGCAATCTAGTTTATTGAGAAGTATTTATGGTGCAGGTGAGGCAGTTAGTGGTGAGATAACACTCGAAGGCCAAGCCTATTACGCAAAATCGCCAAGGGGGGCGATAAAGAATGGTATAGGCTATATATCTGGCAACCGCCGTGTCGATGGTATATATCAAGGCCGCTCGATATTCGAAAATCTATTACCCATCCATTATTTAAAAACCTCAAAATGGGGCGCTGGGCAAAAGCGCTTAAACCAAACCGCGCAAGATGCAATGGCCGAATTAAAAACCCTTTATGCTAGTATGAATCAAGAGATTAACAACCTATCAGGTGGCAACCAACAAAAAGTGGTAATTGCCCGTTGGATGATTGATAAAACCAATATTCTATTGTTGGACGACCCAACCAAGGGCATTGACCTTGCTGCCAAGGCAGATCTTTTTGCATTGATTAGAAAACTGGCAAATGCTGGCATGGCGATTATTTTATATTCGTCAGACGATAGCGAACTACTGAACCATGCGACACGAATTTATGTGTTTAACAATGGTAAAATAAGCCAAGAATTAACTGGCGATCAGCGCACGCAATTTAACCTTTATCAAGCTGCATATGAGGCGGTATAATGTCAAATAGTCAACCAATATTGGCAAAAAACCTTGCATCAACAATCAACCAATATCCTTTTATTTTGGCATTGGTTATTTTAGCCATGTTGTTGGGGCTTAATGGATTTTTTGAGCCAAACAGCATAAAATTTGATAGCCTAACAGGCCTGATTAGCACTTATTTAGCATTAATGTTACTGGCCATTGGCCAATCATATGTGGTCATGGCGGGGGATATTGACCTGTCGGTTGGTGGTATTATCTCTTTGGTTAATGTTAGCATTGTGACCTTTATGCACTATTATGGCGGCGGTATTTGGGGAATTTTTATTGCCTTGATATTGGGTATATTGGTGGGCGGCTTATGCGGTTTGGTCAATGGCTTTATGGTGTCGGTATTGCGCCTACAAGCGATTGTCGCAACTTTTGCCACGGCGATTTTATTCATGGGTATGGCTTTGTTGGTCATGCCAGTAGCAGGTACGCCTGCACCAGAATTATTTTGGATCACTTATATTGAAAGTTATTTTGGCGTCCCATTCGTGCTTTATGTTTTACTTGGCATTATCTTGCTAATTGTCATCATTTCAAAAAGTCTGTTGGTTAAACAATTGTTGAGCGTTGGAGATGGTGCTTTAAATGCATATCAAAGCGGTTTGTCGGTTACTAAAATTCGCGTAAAAGGTTATATGTTGACTGGGGTGTTTTGTGCGTTTGCGGCTTTTTGCTTAACGGGTGATACCGCAAGTGGAGACCCATTGGTTGGCGGTAAAATGACACTTTATAGCATCGCGGCTTTGGTCTTGGGTGGCAGTGCGTTAA
>NVUS02000282.1 GCA_002402005.2 OCS116 cluster bacterium
CGGTTTTCGGTCGACGGGTCGTGAATCTGAAAGAAAAACTCCAAAACCTGCCGAAAATTGGTGATTTTTGGGTCAAATTCAATCTCAATCGCTTCGGCATGTGTGCCGTGGTTTTGGTAAGTGGCATTTGTCACATCGCCGCCAGTATAGCCAACCCGTGTATTGACAATGCCGGTTTGGTTGCGGATCAAATCCTGCATGCCCCAAAAGCAACCACCAGCAAGCACTGCGCGTTCCAAACTAGCTGTCATATGGCTCTCCATTTATTTGCCGAATATAGTCATTCGCCCACCTTAACCTGCTTTGGATATTTTCGCGAGTAAGATAAAGCCGAATGCCGCAAAATTGAATTGTTTACTGGTTTATTTTATGTCTCAACATGATAGTCTGTGAAACATTCAGTGAGTTTGGGACATTTATGCAAAATATATCCTATAATATCAGCAAGGCAATTTTAACCGTTTTGCTCATTGTTTCGCCAATTTTATTGGGCAGCAACCGCCATGTTTTTGAGTTGATCAATTTGGCTTTGGCCCTTTTGGCGCTCAGTTTTTTTATTTTTTCTGGCAATATGGGCAAATTACTGCGCGGCCTAAACTCAAAAGCCCGCAATATACTGATATTCATGTTTTTGGTCATACCGTTATGGTTGGCTGTTCAGGCAAGCACGCTGACGCCCGAATCTTTACATCATCCTTTATGGGCTCAGTTAAATTTAGCAACGAGCGGTGCGATTAGCATAAACCCCGGCCTAACTTGGGCGAGTTTGATAAGTTATATGAGCCTATCGGTGGTTTTCATTGGCATCTATATGGCGGTTTACGACCTTAAATCGGCAAAAAAGATGCAATTCACCTGCTTGATGGTGATAAATGCCATCGCTGTTTTTGGCCTTATAACCTATCTGTTTGATTTTCAGACCTTGGGCATTGTCGATAAAACGGAATATCGAAACTGGCTGACCGCCACATTTGTATATAAAAATGCAATGTCCAATTTTGTTGGGTTTGGCATTATCATCTGTGTGGCATATCTGGTTGAATTGCAGCTGAACAAACGAGTTCTGACCCAAAAGATCAGTCATTCCACGCAAATATTTTTAATGACTATAAATTTAGTTATTCTGCTAGCTGTGCAAATTTTAACTGGCTCAAGAGGTGGCATAAGCTCGGTTTTATGTGCTGCCATCATAATGTTGGTTTTGGTGGTTTATTCAAAGAATCGCGGCGAAAAACGTCGGCAAAAACCTACATTGTCTTTCTACATCATTGCATTAATTGTCATATTTATCGCCGCAATCGCCTTTTATTATCTGGCCGAGAATCGAGGTGGTGATGCGGCGATTGGCAGTACACATGCGCGGCTTGCCCAAATTGGTGATGCCATATCTGCAATATTTGACCGGCCGTGGCTTGGCCATGGTGCCGGCACATATATTGACATTGAACCCCTATATCATCAGCTCAATATGCAGGATAATATATTGTGGAACAAATTACATTCAACCCATTTAGAGCTGTTGCTGGGCTTAGGCTTGCCGGTTTTCATTGCCATTTATTATTTTGTTTTCGCAACTTTGGCGCGGCAAATAAACCGCGCCATAAAATCATCCATAAATTGGCGGCTTACCCTGCCAGCCATCGGCATTATCATCCAAACATTGGCGCATGCCAGCGTTGATTTTACGCTGCAAATCCCAACCATAAGCTTATATGGGTTTTTATTGGTCAGCCTGTCGTTCAATCAGCGGTTTCGGCTTGGCAAAAAAACCAACATTAACTTATAATTTATCTGCGCTTTGCTTTAGAATTATGTATATGTAATGAAAGATCAATTGGTTTTGGCGCTAATAACAGTGAGACAGTATAATGAAAGTTACCTTTTACGGAATTGGCTATGTAGGGCTGGTTCAAGCCGCTGTGTTGGCGGATGCTGGTCATCAAATTTGTTGTGTTGATATTGACGAAGAAAAAATCCAAGCCCTAAAAGATGGCGAAATACCTATATTCGAGCCCGGCCTAACCGCATTGGTGAAAAAGAATTATGCCGAACAACGGCTGATTTTTACCACCGACGCTAAATTTGGCGTGGAATTTGCCGACATTCAATTCATTGCCGTTGGCACACCGCCAGATGAAGATGGTTCGGCAGATTTGAAATATGTATTGCAAGTCGCAGAAACCATTGCCACCCACATGCAAAGCCCCAAAACCATTGTCGACAAGTCAACCGTTCCGGTTGGCACTGCTGATAAAGTTGCCGCGCAGGTGACAAAAACATTGGCCGCACGCAATGTGGATATTGAATTCGCTGTGGTTTCAAACCCCGAATTTTTAAAAGAAGGTGCAGCGGTTAATGATTGCAAACGCCCAGACCGCATTGTGATTGGCACAGATTCGGCCCAAGCCGAAGATTTAATGCGCGAATTATACGAGCCGTTTAACCGCAACCATGACAAAATGATCATTATGGATGTGAAGAGCGCCGAACTGACCAAATATGCCGCCAATTGCATGTTGGCCACCAAAATTAGCTTTATGAATGAAATGGCCAACATTGCCGAACATGTCGGTGCAGACATTGAACAAGTGCGCAAAGGCATTGGCTCTGACGCGCGCATTGGCTATCATTTTATCTATCCCGGCATTGGCTATGGCGGCTCGTGCTTTCCCAAAGATGTGCAAGCTTTGGTGCGCATATCCGAGTCTATTGGTTATGAGAGTGAGATTTTAAAAGCTGTTGAGGCGGTTAATTATCGCCAGAAAAACAAGCTTTTTGAATTTATAACTCAACATTTTGGCACTGATTTAAATGGCAAAACCTTTGCCTTATGGGGGCTATCATTTAAGCCCAATACCGATGATATGCGCGAAGCGCCAAGCCGAGTGTTGATGGAAGCCTTATGGGCGGCCGGTGCAAAAGTACAGGCGTTTGACCCCGAAGCTATGCAGGAAGCCCAACGCATTTATGGCAACCGCAAAGATTTGCAATTGATGGGTACAAAAGAGGCGGCGCTTAATGGAGCAGATGCTTTGGTAATCTGCACCGAATGGCAGAATTTCAAAGCCCCAGATTTTGATTTGATACAGCAAGAATTGTCGACCCCACTTATTTTTGATGGCCGTAACTTGTTTGAACCAAAGCGGATGATGGACAAACAGTTCGAATATTACTCAATAGGGCGCCCTAAAATTCGCAACGGGGCGCACCAAAATTCATAACTCATAATGCGGAGTTTTTAATGGACGTTAAAAAACATGCTGCGCTTATGGTTATGTTTTTAGGCTCAGTTTCATCATTTCTCATTCAAATTGTGGCGAGGGCGCAATTTTCGGATGAGTTATATAGCTGGTTCGCTCTATATATTTTATTCATTGGCTATTTAGGTACATTGTCATTTATGGCTAGTGACAATGTATTGATTAGATA
>NVUS02000283.1 GCA_002402005.2 OCS116 cluster bacterium
ATGAAAAACTTCATCTTAAAATCGGGCGTGGCGAGCCTGGCCATGGCCACATTGGTGGCCAGCGGCACAACGACACCAGACAAGGTAGACATTGGCTATACCAGCCTATTGTCGACCGACAAAATTGCCACAGCAGAAACCAAATTAAATGTCGCCAAAACCGCCGAAGGCGAAATTGAGCTGACCATTGGCGATAAGAAATATAGCTTTAACAAAGCCGATTTAGAAGACCCTAGTGATGACAACCCTTATCGATATAACAAAAAAATTAGCGACGACGGCGATATTAACGACATTCGGATAGAATTGCGCAATAAACATCACAAAGGCGTTCAAATGTGGGAAGTCAGCATTGCTCGCGATAACGGCTATGAGCAAGGTTTCCTAATCACTGGCGACAAACCGGTTAAAATGCCCACCGATATAGTGGCCACATATAATGGCGGTTTTAGCGGCAATGTGCGCAACAAAACCGACCCACATAATGGCGATAGCAATATGTTCGGTGATATAAAACTCGAAGCCGACTTTAAAAACAGCGTTATTAAAGGCAATTTTTACGATGTTAAAACTTGGGACAATGAGGCCCAAACAGATGTTAAACTTGATGGCGGCGCCGACATAACAGCCGGCGTTATCGATGGTGATAAATTCACCGCCACCCTCACCACAGATGCGGCATTAAACGCCAGCGCCGGTCTTTCACAAAGCCTAACCGGCCAAATGAATGGCGGGTTTTATGGTTATTACGGCAATGAAATTGCCGGCACGGCCCTCATTGGCAATGACAAATATACCGGCCTGTTCGGTTTTGACGCCACCAAAGAATATAAAAACTAATTCAAATAAAGGTAAGTGGTTTTGCAAAATCACGAAAGAAATATTATGAAAAATATAGGTAAATATTTATTGGCAACCACGGCTTTATTAGGCCTAGCAGCGTGCCAAACCACCGGTTCAACAACGATGGGCAGCGCACAAGGTGTGTTCAACACAGCCAGCGCGTCCAAAACCCAATCGGTTGAGACCGAAATAACCGCTAAAGATGATGGCGGCCTCACCGCAGTAATCGACGGCAAAACTTACGAGTTTACCAAAGCCGAGCTAGATGCAGAGCGCAAACGTCCCCGATTCACCAAAACTCTAGCCGATGGCACACGCGTGCGGGTCGATCGTCATTGGGCCGGCGATTCCGAACATTCCGAGCTATGGCGCGTGCAAATACAAAATAAAACCGCCAAAACCGAAGATATGTATTTTGTAGCGATTGGCGAAAAAACCGCCAAACCACCCACCACCGGCACGGCGAAATATCGCGGCGGCTTCCAAACCCTATTGCGCAATAAAACCGGCGGCGATGCCTATAAATATGTATTTTCTGATCTGAATTTAAATGTAGATTTTGCCAAAGGCACCCTAACCGGTCAGACCAGCAAGCATACATTATACAGCAATGAGCATGAAGGGCTTGAATTTGAGGGAGCAATCGCGCTGAGCAATGGCAAAATTGACGGCAATAAAATCACCGCCGATTTGGCATCAGATGCCGAATTTGACAGCAAAGTCGGCCTCACCTCTAGCCTATCTGGCAAACTAGATGGCAATTTCTATGGCTATTATGGCTCAGAAATCAAAGGCACCGGCACTTTGTCCAACACCGCCATGATTGGTGCTTTCGGCCTTGGTGCCGACAATCACTAATAAGCTTAGCCCGAAGCAATTTCACCTCTCCACAATTGCTTCGGGTTTTCATTCTTCTCGAGTTGATTTTTATGCGTAGATTTTTAATTTTTATATTTCTAATTTCAACCCTGCAATCGGCACATATTGGTTTTGCGGCCGATCAAAGCCATGCAAAATCGGCTGAGGCCACACTTATCGAGCAATTGTTGGCCGGTGCACGGGCATCGTTTCAACAAAAACGTTATGATCAAGCGGTCGAGCTATATCACCATATTTTAAGCCGCGATCCAGCCATCGTGCAAGTGCGGTTTTCATTAGCCGAAGCTTACCTAATGCTCAAACAATTCGATCAAGCTCAATATCATTTTAAACTGGTTTTGGCACAAGACATTCCCGAGCAAATTGCCCAACTCATCCGCGGTCATTTGGCCTATATCAACCGTCAAAAAATTTGGCAAATCAGCTTCGGTGCTGACATCACGCCCGAAAGCAATATCAACCAAGGCACAATCAATAAAACGGTTATTTTAGGCGGCATTCCCTTCACGCTCAACCCAAGCAGCTTAGCCAAATCTGGAATAAATATAAACGTCGAAGGCGGCCTATTAATTTCACCCCAATTGGATGAGCATATTTACGGCCATTTCAAAATATCGGCCAGCGGCAACTTCCTCACCGGCTCACAGACCTTTAATTACAATTTAGGCGGCGAAGTTGGCTTAAGCCTAAAACTAAATGCCGATAAATATAGCGCCGGCGTGGCATATAATCGTCAATTTTTTGACCATAAAGCCTATTTTAGCCAATATGGAATTTGGGCCATTTGGGACAAAGCTTTAAGCGACAAATTAAATTGGTCGGGCCGCGCCAGTTTCAGCAAAATAGATTATGATGGCGCAGTACAGCATGAATATTTCACCAGCCTAAACCAAACCTTAAGCTATGAACATAGCGCCGAGTTGGGCTTTCACCTCGCGCCATCCATTGCCTATAAAAAATCATATATCAATGGCGATGACACCGTAAAATTCGGCCTAAGCTTTGGCACACGCCACAGCCTACCCAATTATTTCACCATCAACAACAGCCTTTCAGCCCTATATGAAACCCATTTTCAAACCAATAATCTATTCGGCGTTGCGCGCAAAGACTTAACCATAAGCGCCCGCATACGCGTCGCCAATAGCAAAATCCGCGTCTTTGATTTCGCCCCCTATGTCGAATATCAATATCAAAACCGCAACAGCAACATTCAATTATACGACTTTCAAAACCACGCCATCACCTTCGGCCTCACCAAAAGATTTTAGGTCAAATCTACAAAATATCGGTTTTAAATAGCTTAATTTTTAACCCACCATGAGCAATTGGTGCCCCCGTTGGCAACCACGGAAGTTTAGTGGCATTAGCAAGCTCGGTATCAGATGTCACCATGCCAACACGCCAGCCTTTAAATTGCTCACGCATAACATCACCAAACGCGCTGTAAAGCCCAAACAAATCGCGCTTTTTGCCAATCCGCGCGCCATAAGGCGGGTTAACAATCACCAAACCCGGCGGCCCATCAGGCCGCGTGATGTTGGATAGCTGAGTGGGGCTAAACGTACAAATATCACCAACCCCTGCCCGCTCTGCATTGTCGTTCGAAAACCCGATAACATTCACATTGCGGTCCGAGCCATAAAAATGCTGCTCACTTTCACGCTCAACCCAAGACTCTTTAATCTGCTGCACAGCACTCTCATCATAAGTCGCGAGCTTTTCAAAGGCAAATTCTCGCGCGCGACCAGCCATCATATTGCGAGATATTTCAGCCGCTTCAATCAAAAATGTTCCAGAGCCACACATCGGGTCTAAAACCGGTTCATCACCAGTATACTTGCAGGCACGCAGCAACAAAGCCGCCATGGTTTCACGCATCGGCGCTTTACCCATGGCTTGTTTATGCCCCCGTTTGTGCAAACCAGCACCCGAAGTATCAACCGAAAATATTATATTATTGTCATCAATTCGGGCTTTAATCACAATCTCAGCTTCTTCCATCGAAGTGGCGATTTGAGAGCCAAATTCTTCTGAAATCGCCCGCTCAATCCGCTGCACAGCTGCCCCAGCATGATAAATCTTACTCTTCCGATTGGTGGTCACCTCAACCTTAACCACATGCCCCGGCATCAAAATATCGCCCCACGGAAATTTCCGTGCCCGTTTATCAAGCTGCGCCACATGAAAAGCCCGAAAGCCGCCAAACCGCGCCAAAACTTTAGACACACCACGCAAAGTCAAATTCGCCCGCCAAACCTCGTCCCATCCGCCCCAGACAATCACCCCACCCACAATGGCCTCTGCGCGCTTAAATTTAGCTTGCTGCACTTCTTCCAAAAGATAAGCCTCCAAACCCGGCGGTGTGGTGAGAAATATTTCAAACTCTAATAAATCGGTCATACGGCTAAACTTTTCATAAAAATACAATCTGAACTTCTAATATGTCAGTGTTTACACTTATCACAAACAGAATTCAAACACCTCAATAAAATACCTCACGAAAACAGTAATTTAATTGAATTGATTAAAATATAATAATATCAGTTAGTTATAATTTTA
>NVUS02000284.1 GCA_002402005.2 OCS116 cluster bacterium
GGCGCTCATCATAAAGGCACATAAAACCAGTAATTTGCTCATATTTTTAATCATAAAACACCTATTCATTTTCACGCCACTATCTAACTAATTTATCTATATAAGCTTAATTTGCTCAAAATATGGCACGCACTAGCCATTAAACATGCTCCGCGGGTCAAACTCCATAGTAAATTCACTCCACACGTCAAATTTCTCGGCCGGCAACATATCATAGGGGCCACATTCTATAATTGCCCGCACTGCACTTTCGGCCATCACTTGGAATGACGGGTGGCTAGAATTGTTCAGCACTTGTGGTGTGCCAATCACCTCGGCAAATTGGTTAAGCCTAAAGCCAACTTTGACCACCACACTGCCAGCATCTTGCGCACCAGCCGGGATAGACCAACATTGCGTCATCCGGCTTTTCACCGCATTAAATTCAAATTGGCTCAACGAAGCCACTTCTACATCTTCCAATAAATCGCCATCTAAACTGCCGGTTTCAATATCGCCAAAATCTAGATCAATATCTTCTAACGGTTTTTCTTCTAGTTTATCCAATAATGCCGCAATTTTGCTATCATCCAATGGTTGTGGTTCGGGCTTTTTTTCTGCCTTTGGCAACTCTTTTGGTTTGGCTTTGGGCAATGGCGGGCGCTTGGCAGGTTTGGGTGCAGAGGCGACGCGAATGAATGTCTCTTCGACCTTTTTCGGTTCAGGGTCAGTAGCATCCTCAATTAGCTTTTCAATTGATGGTGCGGGGTCGGCCTTTGGTTTTGGCTTGGGTATCGGCTTCGGCTTGTCGACTTTCGGCTTGGGTTTGTCGACAGGCTTCGGTTTAGGTTTGGGTACTGGTTTTTCGGCAATTTTTTTGAGTGGTTGTTTGGCCGCTTGTTTGGTGGTCAAATCTTCAGTCTTTTTTGTGCCAACTTGCTCAATCGGCGCGATAGAGATAATCTCCACCTCAATGGGCGCAACATTATCCAGCTCGAGCGGAGTTACGCTGCCAAAGCTAAATATAGCGGCCACTATAATTGTGCCGTGCAATACTGATGTTATGATCCAACCAAATTTCATCTATACGCCCAAACTTACCTAAACTCTAATTTGCACTTGTTTCATTTGTCGAGACCAAGCCAATGCTTTTAAACCCAGCACTGTTAATGTGCCCAATCACCCGCATAAACTCGCCATAAGATACATTCTGATCGCCGCGCACAAAGATTTTTTGTTTAAAACCATTTTCAGATAAGGCGGTTAATTTGGCCACCAAATCATCAATGCCCACTTCGGCATCTTGAATGAATATTTTACCATCAACATTTATCGTCACCGACAATGGCTCTTTATCCGATTCCAAAGCCGCCGCTTGGGTTTCAGGCAATTCAATCGGCACACCGGCGGTTAGCAATGGTGCCGATACCATAAAGATAATCAGCAAAACCAACATCACATCTACCATTGGCGTCATGTTAATTTCGGCAATCGGCGCATGGCGGTTGCGGCCGCGACGTCGCCCTTTTGGGTTGTTATAATGGCCGTTACCAGCTGTCATACCCATTATGAACCACCTTGCTTATTTTCGAATTGGCGCGAAAATATGGCGCTAAATTCATCGGCAAAATTCTCTAAACTCTGCCCCATACGGCCAATGTCGCCCGAAAACTTATTGTAAAAAATAACCGCAGGTATCGCCGCCACCAAACCAATGGCCGTGGCAAATAACGCCTCGGCAATGCCGGGCGCAACCACTGCTAAGCTGGTCGATTTAGATGCCGCAATGGCCGAAAACGTATTCATAATGCCAAACACCGTGCCGAACAAACCAACAAAGGGTGCGGCACTGCCGGTTGTAGCCAAAAACATAAGGTTGCGCTCTAACGAGCCAACTTCGCGCTGTATCGCCACATCCATAACTTTTTCAATGCGCATTTGCAGCGAGATATTGTTATTCACCGCGCCACCTGCTCCGGTTGCATCTTGCGCGCGCTTCCATTCGCGCATTGCCGATACAAATATCGCCGCCATCGGGTTATCCGGCCGGTGACCAATGTTACGGTAAAGGTCATCCAAATTTTGGCCAGACCAAAAGGCTTTTTCAAATTCTTTAGAGGCTTTTTGCGATTTGCGGATTAAGAAAAATTTGTCGCCGATAATCTTCCAGCTCCAAACCGATGCGGCCATCAAGCCAATCATCACCAATTTAACCACAATATGCGCCTGCCAGAATAAATCTAAAACAGAAACGCCGCCTATATCATTGGCGGCCAAAGTCGTAACTTCCATTGTATAACCTTAATTTTATCAATAAAAATGCGAATGTCTCGCACTCATTTTAAAGTATAATCTCATGAGAATCTGTTTAAAATACGGCAAACAAATGTCCCATCCCCATTCAGCTCAACATTAGCCTGAAACTGGTAAAATATGGTTAATTTTTAGTTTATTTTTGGATTATTATACCAAAGCGGCAAATTTGGCCTTGGTATCGGCGTCAATGCGGGTTGGCTTGCCGGCTTCATTGACAATGGCGCAGGTGACCACCGCCTTAAACAATAAAATATCTTGGCAATATATGTGCTGTTCTAGCACAAAACGTACGCCTTTTAGGGTTTGCAACTTGGTTTGCACTTCGATCACATCATCCATTTTGGCTGGAGCTAAAAAATCAATGTCCATATGGCGCACCACAAAAAATAGCGGCACATCTAACTGCGCCAATACATCTTGATGAATTTCCAGCAAGCGCAGAAAATCAGTACGGCCTCGTTCGCAGAATTTTAAATAGTTGGCGTGATAGACCCGACCCGAAAAATCGGTATCTTCATAATAAACGCGGATTGGCAATTTATGCGTCACGCCCTGCATTTTGCCGCTTAAATCTGTCATTGGTTAAGATCTCGGTCTTCAAACAAATTGCCTTGTATCAAAGCCGGATTGTTGGGCACAGACATGCCCAAATGCGCAAACGCTTGCGGGGTTAGGGTGCGGCCACGCGGGGTGCGTGATACAAAACCCAGTTGAATCAAGTAAGGCTCGATCACCTCTTCAATGCTATCGCGGCCTTCGCTCATCGCCGCAGCAATGGTATCCGCGCCAACCGGCCCGCCATGGTAATTTTTGGCAATGATGTTGAGATATTTATGATCCATCTTATCTAGACCAATATGGTCGACCTCTAGTCTGGTGAGTGAAGCGTCAGCAATCTCTTTGTCTATCCGGTCTTGCTTGGCAACGATGGCAAAATCGCGCAC
The DNA here is from genome assembly GCA_002402005.2 of OCS116 cluster bacterium. GTDB lineage: Bacteria > Pseudomonadota > Alphaproteobacteria > Rhizobiales > OSC116 > OCS116. The sequence continues at coordinate 3,240 of NVUS02000284.1, forward strand.
ACGGCGTAACAATCGCCCAGCCACCCGTGGTGTGCCACGCGCTCGGCGGGCGATTTCCAACGCTCCATCTGAGCTCATATTGACACCCAATACACGCGCGCCACGCTCAACAATCTTGCATAATTCTTCTGTATTGTAATATTCTAGCCGAATCGGAATGCCAAAACGGTCACGCAATGGCGTGGTCAGTAAGCCGGTGCGGGTAGTCGCTGCCACCAAGGTAAATGGTGCCAATTCAATACGCACAGACCGTGCTGCGGGGCCTTCGCCAATGATCAAATCTAACTGAAAATCTTCCATCGCCGGGTATAAAATTTCTTCGACCGCGGGGCTGAGCCGATGAATCTCATCGATAAACAGCACGTCACCCTCGTCCAAATTGGTCAGCAAAGCCGCAAGATCACCGGATTTGGCAATCACTGGGCCGGAGGTCGCTTTGAAATTAACCCCCAGTTCACGCGCCACAATTTGCGCCAATGTGGTTTTGCCCAAACCCGGCGGGCCGGCAAATAAGACATGGTCTAAAACATCGGAACGCGATTTTGCCGCTTCAATAAATATCGATAGATTTTCGCACGCCACTTTTTGACCGGTAAAATCTGACAGTTCAAGCGGGCGAAAACTACCATCGCTTTCAGCAGTTGCGTCTTCGGATTTTTGCTCGCCATCTATCATGCGGTCTTCGCTATATTCACTCATCTAATTTGCAAGCTCCTTAAGCGCCAGACGGATAATTTTTTCGGTCTTGGCATCCGTGCCAATGTCATTGACCACAATAGCCACCGCGCCGGCCGCTTGGCCGCTGCCATAACCCAAATTGGTCAGTGCCGAAACCGCATCGGCGGCGGCGCTATTTTCTTGGACAATCTCTGCACCTTTTAGCACGGCAGATAAAGCGCCAACTTCGCCAGTGAAGGCGGGTATTTTGTCTTTCAATTCGGTAACGATACGCTGCGCCACTTTTGGCCCAACGCCCGGGGTGCGCGCCACCATGGCTTTGTCACCCAAGCTAATGGCGGTGACCAATTCGTTAGATGATAAGGTCGAAAGGATGGCCAACGCAACTTTTGCGCCCACGCCTTGCACACTTTGCACCAAGGTGAACCATTCTTTTTCGGCCGCAGTGGCAAAGCCAAATAGGCGCAGCTGATCTTCGCGTACAAAAGTTTCGATCAGCAGGCTAATGTCTTGCCCAAGCGCAGGCAAAGCCGCAATGGTGCGGGTTGAAGCGCTGACCAAATAGCCGACGCCATTGACGTCTAAAATCAAAGTTGAATCAGTAAAGCTATCCACTTTGCCAGTTAATTTGCCTATCATTTGCTACCCCACAACTTTCAATTCACGTGCGCCTCTATATTGCGCATGTGTGATGGCAATTGCAAGCGCATCTGCCGCATCGGCATTTTTGGGCGCGGCATTGGGCAATAATATTTTGAGCATGTGTAATATTTGGTTTTTATCGGCATGGCCAGCCCCGACCACGGTTTTTTTAACTTTATTCGGCGCATATTCGGCCACCAACAAACCAAACCTTGCCGGTACAACCAAGGCAATGCCCCGGGCTTGGCCAAGTTTTAACGCTCCAGCAGGGTCTTTGTTCACAAAGGTATTCTCGACCGCCGATTCGTCAGGCTTATACTTTTCGATAATCTCATAAAGCTGGTCATGTAACTGGCACAGGCGGGTGGCCAAATCTAACTTGCCGTCAGATTTTATCACCCCATTGGCCACATGTTTGAGGTTACTGCCTTGCGTGTCGATAATGCCCCAGCCCATATTGCGCAAGCCGGGGTCAATGCCGATGATTCTAACAGTATGCGGTCTGCTTATCGCCATCAATTAACCCGCTGCAATGCGTTCCATCAGAGAATCTGTAAGCTCTAGGTTCGAATAAACCTCTTGCACGTCATCATCATCTTCAAGTGATGAGATGAGGTTGTAAACTTTTTCGCCGGATTCATCATCCAAATCAATCATCACTTGGGCTTTCCAAATCATAGTGGCCGATTTTGGCTCGCCAAATTGGCTTTCTAAAGCTTTGGCAACACTGTGCAAATCGCCAGGGTCGCAATAAATATCATGGCCATCTTCGCTGCTTTCGCAATCATCAGCACCGGATTCGATCACCGCTTCCATCATGGTATCTTCATCAGCCACATCAGCGGCATAAGAAATACAGCCAACACGGTCAAAACCAAATGATACACTGCCATCAGCGCCCATATTACAGCCAGCCTTGGTGAAGATAGAACGCACAGATGAGGCGGTGCGGTTTTTATTGTCAGTCAAAGCTTCGACAATAATGCCAACGCCACCGGCGGCAAAGCCTTCATAACGTAGCTCATCATAATTGGCTGTGTCAGCATCGGCAGATTTTTTAATCGCGCGGGTGATCACATCTTTTGGCAGGCTATTTTGTTTGGCAGTGTTAACCGCAAGGCGCAAACGCGGGTTCATATCCACATCAGGCGCACCCATTTTGGCCGCCACGGTGATTTCTTTGGCTAATTTTGAAAATAATTTAGAGCGTTTTTTATCCTGCGCACCTTTACGATGCTGAATATTTGCCCATTTTGAATGTCCTGCCATGTGAGTACCCTTAACTTATTTTTTTGCGAACTGATTCGCATATCATTGAATTGAAGCTGTTATATCGCTTTCGGCCATAAATTTCAATGCCAAAAGTCTGGCACTTGGTCTTGCAACATGCCGCCCAGCCTAAGCGGCGCGCAATGTTTGGACAAACCTGTTTTGGCGTCGATCTCCACTGCAAAGCCGGACAATGTTGCCGCACCCTCTGCCGGGTTAAAACTGCCCATGCGGCGGCCATAGATAAACCGGTTGAGTGGCTCTTCGGGTTCAGACCCAATCACACTGTTATAATCGCCGCACATGCCGGCATCGGTCATATAAGCCGTGCCGCCGGTCATAACATGCGCGTCACCCGTTGGCACATGAGTATGCGTACCAACCACCACACTAACTTTACCATCCAAAAACTGCCCCATGGCCATTTTTTCCGAGGTCGCTTCGGCATGAAAATCGACAAATATCACATCGGCCACTTGGCCGAGTGGTGACATTTCAACTTGTTTTTCAATCGCCAGAAACGGACAATCGCGCGGCGGCATAAACACCCGTCCCAAGGCATGAATGACCAATACCATCGCGCCATTTTTGGCGGTATACATGCCCGTACCACGCCCTGGCGTGCCGACTACAAAATTAAGCGGCCGCACTAAATAGTCATATTTTTCAACAAAAATCAGCGCTTCCTTTTTGTCCCAACAATGGTCACCCATCGTAATCACATCAGCACCGGCATCATAAAGGTCGAGCGCAATTTCTTCGGTAATGCCAAACCCCCCAGCGGCATTTTCACCATTCACAATCACAAAATCTAACTTGTACAATTCGCGCAATTTGGGCAGTTGGTCATAAACCAATTCGCGCCCCGCGCGTCCCATCACATCACCTAAAAACAACAATCGCAAATCAATTACCAATCTCTATAAATTCTTTTTCAGTCAGGATATAATTGACCGCATTGTCAAACGCGCCGGTGGGCACTTTGTGCATTTCTTGCCCGGCAAAGCCCACGCCAATGCTAACAATCTGATCGCCCAATTGCGCCAATGTGCGGTCGTAAAAGCCGCCACCATACCCCAAGCGATAACCCTTGCGGTCAAACGCCAGCAAGGGCACAAATACGATATCAGGCTGCACTTGTTGGTTGGCATCAGATGGCGATAGAATGTGAAACAAATCCTCGACCATTTCGCTATCTTGTTGCCACTCTCTAAAAATGAGTGGCCCGCCAATTTCGACCACAACCGGCATGCAAAGCTCGACATTTTTAGCCCGCAATGCGGCGGCAAGTTCGGTTAAATCGAACTCTGCACCAATGGCATTATATAAGGAAATAAGTAGTTTTTGTTTGGCCGATTTGGCGATAATTTCATCAACATAGTGGCAAATATCAGCAAAGGCTGAGCCGGCATCGGCGGCGAGTGTTTTGCGAATGCCCGATTGCACTTTGCGCGCTTCGAGCTTAGAAATTGTCACTTTTAAATTATCGGCCATAATCACCCTTTTTTTATGGTACCGCGTCGGCCGTGAGTTGATCAAGATCTCGGGATACCTAAAGTATAGGTGGGCGCCAAATAAACTAGACCACGATCTAATCAGGGTCAGCTCCCTAGAGAAAAGTAAGGCCCCGGAGAAATATCACCGCACCAACCGCGCAGCCACTTATATTTAAGGCAAAAAACCAAATAATGGAAGCTATTTTTCATTCAAAATGACTTATGGCCTTCAATTTTATCTGTCACCATATTCAAATTCTGAATCAGATGTTTCTTGACCAACCTTATCCGCGCAGATGTTTGCGTATCTGAATTGGCCAATACCCACAAATTGGCATTGGATTTCCATGGCAATTCAGGCACATTTTTTACGCCCTTTTGGTTGTCTCCCAAAAAACATGGTGTGCATGTAAGGCCAAAACCATGCGCCGCAAGCTCCAACTTTTCAGCAAAACCATAAACATAGTCTATTGGCGAGGCTTCATCTATTTTCCCCTTCGCCCAAAACGGAAACTCATCTTCTGGCCGCGTGGCAATCAACGAAATAAGCGGCAGTTGATTTGGTTTATCTGCCATTTGGTGATGTAAATCATCCGCTATCTTTGTTGCTCCATATACCGCCCACCCCACGTTACAAATCATTTCACCAATTAGGTTCTCATCAGGCTTAGCTGTAATGCGCAGCACAATATCCGCCTTACGCCGAGGCAAATCAATAATGTCATCTTCCGCCGCAAATACCAACCGAATGGCTGGATATTCCGCCCGAAACACCTCCAAGGCAGGCGCGATTAAAGTCGGTATGGTGATGGCAGGTGCCGAAATACACACAGTCCCAGCAAGCTCCTGTCCGTGCGCATGGGCAATGCGCGCCGCTTCATTGGCCGATTGTTCCATAGTTTCGGCCAAACGCGCCAACTGTTCGCCTAACGGCGTCACAACCCAACTTAGCGATGCCCTATCCACCAAGCGCACCTTAAGCTGCCGCTCCAAAGCCGCCATGCGGCGCGACACTGTCGCGTGGCTAATGCCCAATTCTTTTGATGCCGCACTGGCCGTACCACCGCGCCAAACAGCCAACAATATCCGTAAATCATCCCATTCCATAAAAACCTTTCGTGCATATATGCACGAAATATGTGCGGTTTTGTCCATTGTGTCAAATATTACCGTCACCTATATTCAGCTCAACATTAAATTAAGGAGGCAGAAATGTTAGAAATGATGAAAGCTTCGGCAAAACTACCCCTAAATGTAAAAATCTGGATGGGCATTATGATGCTAACCTTTTTGCTACACATACCTTATTATGACAGCCCCATACATTTGGCCAATATGCTGGCATTTTTCCTCACCGCAATGATTATCGCCCCCATTGGCTTTGCGATGTCTAAAAACGTAAATTCATTGGCCGTTGCACATTTTGTTGCATGGCCGATCATGCTAGCCAAAGGTGTATTCGAATACACAAATGGCCGCATAGATTTCGGCACCACCGCGGGCATAATTCTACTAGCAGGCTACGCAATTTTCGCCATTTCGCTAATATTAGACTTCAAAATACTGATGGATGAGCTACGCAAAGTCAGCACCGCCTCCGCATAAACACAACATTTCCGCCCCTCACATCCAAGCCCACCATTCATTTCAGTGAGCGCGTGTTCGCTGAAATGTATGGGAATTGTGGAAAAAAGGGTAAATAGAAATTCAGAATTTGCAGTTAATTTGCAAGCATCAAGACGGTATCACCGCATCACGGTTGACGTTACCTTCAACCTGCTCGGTCAGCTTCTGCACCCGCTCAGCCACTTGATCTAGCACTTGTGCAATATTCGCCTCGGCCGCATGCTTCTCTTTATTGGTCATGTCATAAAACCGTTTTAAGCTTTGCACTTCTTGCTCCAGCGCCTCAAGCCGCCCAACGGCTTCAAACAATTCATCAGCTGCGGTTAAGCCAGCTAGCAAAAACAATTTACTATCGCCATGCACTGTGCCGGTATCTCTAAATTGACGCACGCGCACGTCTAAATATTCGGCCAATTCGCTAATGTGGTTTTCTTCGCCAGGGTTGCACGAAATCGGGAAAGCCCGGCCATTTACTGTTACAATCACTTCAGCCATCACACATCACCATCTTCATTTAACAAAAGCGCCAATTGTTGCATCGCCACATCAACCCGAGTCTCTATTTCTTGATTGACTGATTCGAGGCTTTCAATTTTGGCTTTGGCGTCATCCAATTGCGCCGCCAATTGGCTTCTGTCTTCAATCAACATGTTCAGCTCTTCGGCCATGCCAGTGCTAGCAGCGGCGCCATTGGCTTGCTTCATCAGCGCATTGTCCAGCGCGTCAAATGATTTTTCTAAATTTAGCAGGCTTTGCTTAATAATGTGATCCAATTCCATATTTGCGAATATATCTAAACAAGATGAATATGCAAACTTTAAAAGACAATCTGGTTAGATGAAGCTTTTTTCGCGATTTACCCACAAAAAACCGTTATTTTCACAAATAAACCCGTAAAATCACAAAAATTAGTCGCTTCAACAGCCTATAACGACTCAAAATAGAATTTAGCTCAAATAAGGCAAAAAAAAGGCAGTTTATTGTCACTTTCCATTGACTTTAACCTTTAAATGCTATTTTGATAGCCCCAAATTTTAAAGTCTTTAATTCAATAAAGACATAGAATAGGGTTTTTAAAAAATGACAATCTCCGAAACCGAAAAATTAACAAATATGGCCACCGCCATTCGGGCTTTGGCTATGGATGCCATCCAAAATTGTGGCAACGGCCATCCCGGTTTGCCCATGGGCAGCGCCGACATTGCAACGGTTTTATTTTCCAAGTTTTTAAATGTAGACCCGAAAGACCCAACATGGGCCGATAGAGACCGTTTCGTGCTCTCAGCTGGTCATGGTTCTATGCTGCAATATGCAGTTCATCATTTGCTTGGTTATGAAGATATGACCATTGAGCAACTTAAAAACCTGCGTCAAATGGGTTCTATCACCGCTGGCCATCCAGAATATGGTCATGTGCAAGGCGTTGAAGCCACCACTGGCCCACTTGGCCAAGGCATTTCGATGGCGGTTGGCATGGCAATGGGTGAGCGCATGATGAATGCCCGCTTTGGCGATGAGCTGGTTGACCATTATACCTATGTGCTTGCCGGCGACGGTTGCCTGATGGAAGGCATTAGCCAAGAAGCCATTGCCTTGGCTGGCCATATGAAATTGAACAAAATGATTGTGCTGTGGGATGACAATAACATCACCATTGATGGCAATGTAGCTCTATCTGACAGCACCAACCAACAAATGCGCTTCGAAGCTTGTGGTTGGAATGTACTTTCATGTGATGGCCATAATTTCGCTGAAATTGAAGCGGCGCTTGATGCTGCCAAAACCAGCGACAGACCCACAATGATTGCTTGTAAAACCATTATTGGTTTTGGTGCGCCTAACAAACAAGGTACATCTGGCGCGCATGGCGCAGCATTGGGCGATGACGAAATTGTTGCGGCTCGTGAATTTTTAAACTGGCCACATGCGCCATTTGAAATTCCGTGCGAAATACGTGACGCATGGCGTTTGGCCGGCCTTAAATCTTGCCGCGCGCATAAAAACTGGAAAAAACGCCATGATGAGCTGGACGCCGAAACCAGAGGCGAATTTGACCGTTTGATGCGTGGCGATTTGCCAGCTGGCCTCAACAAAGCCATTGCAGCCTATAAACAAGAGCTTGCCAAAGACCAACCTAAAGTGGCAACACGCAAAGCCTCACAAATGGCTTTGGAAGTGATTAATGCCATCATCCCTGAAACAGTGGGTGGGTCTGCCGATCTAACTGGCTCTAACCTGACCAAAACTTCACAAACTCAAGACATTACCCCTGATGATTTCTCTGGCCGTTTCATCAATTATGGCATCAGAGAACATGTGATGGGCGCAGTGATGAATGGTTTGGCCTTACATGGCGGTTTCATTCCTTATTCCGGTACATTCTTTGTCTTTACCGATTATTTACGCCCTGCCCTACGTTTGGGTGCAATTATGGGTTTGCACAATATATATGTAATGACACATGACAGCATTGGCGTTGGCGAAGATGGCCCGACCCATCAACCTGTTGAGCATTTGGCCTCGGTACGTTGCATGCCAAATGTAAATGTATTCCGCCCTTGTGATGCAACCGAAACTGCCGAATGTTGGCAGCTGGCCATTCAGGACAAAAGCCGCCCTTCCATCATCTGTCTAACCCGCCAAGGCTTGCCTGCGGTGCGTACCGAATATAGCGAAAAAAATCTTTGTTCATACGGTGCTTATGAAGTGGCTAGCCATGATGATGCAGATGTATCTATCTTTGCGACCGGTTCAGAAGTTGAAATTGCACTTGAAGCCAAAGAAGAGTTAACCCGTCAAGGCATTAGCTCACGTGTGGTTTCTGTACCTAGCTTTGGGGCTTTTGAAGCACAATCAGACGCTTATAAAGCCGAAATATTGGGCAATTCTAAAGTCAATGTAGCGGTAGAAGCTGCGGTGCGTATGGGTTGGGATCAATTCATTGGTCGTGACGGCATCTTTATTGGTATGAGTAGCTTTGGCGCTTCTGCACCGATGCAAGAGCTTTACAAACATTTTGGCATCACTGCTGAAAATTTAGTCAGCCAAGTGGTGGCAAAGTTAGAAAACATCGACAATAACTAAATTATTGGGCAATTAGACTTAAAACATAAAGAAAATTGACATTATATTGCTATTTATTGGCGACAAATGCCAAAAAAATGTTTAAAGTCTTGGTGAATTGGGCACTCAAAGTTTGGGTTTTCGTTTTTGGAGACTCAAACCATTTACAACTGTCATTTCTTATAAGGAATTAAAAATATGACAATTCGTGTTGCTATTAACGGCTTTGGCCGTATCGGACGTAACATTTTACGTGCAATCGCAGAAGAAGGCCGTACAGATGTACAAGTTGTGGCGATTAATGACCTTGGTTCAAACGAAACCAATGCATTATTATTCAAACGCGATAGCGTACATGGCCCATTCCCAGGAGCTGTCACTCAAAATGATGACATTTTGAACGTTGGTTTCGGCGACATTAAAATGACTGCCATCCGCAACCCAGAAGAATTGCCGTGGAAAGAGCTTAACATTGACATCGTATTTGAATGTACTGGTTTCTTTGTTTCACATGAAGCTGCCTCTTTGCATCTTAAAGCTGGCGCCAAACGCGTGCTTATCTCTGCACCTGGTAAAAATTCAGATGCCACCATCGTTTATGGCGTGAATGACAGTGTTTTGACTGCCAAAGACATTATTGTTTCTAACGCATCATGCACAACCAATTGCTTGGCACCTGTTGCCTCTGTATTGCAAGAAGTTTGTGGCATTGAAGCAGCGTTCATGACTACGATTCATGCTTACACTGGCGATCAACGCATTCTAGATACAGATCATAGCGACCCACGCCGCGCTCGTGCTGCTGCTTTGTCTATGATCCCAACATCTACTGGCGCTGCCAAAGCCATTGGCTTGGTAATCCCTGAGTTGAACGGCAAATTTGAAGGCAC
>NVUS02000285.1 GCA_002402005.2 OCS116 cluster bacterium
GTTCTGACGAACTGCTTTTGATAATGTAACGCCTTCCATAATATATATCCTATTCTTGGAGTTTAAATACCCGATCATTCTGACCGAACTGCACCCGTTTTACCGCGTAGGAATGAATCAAAAACTAAGAGTTTTAGTTAATGATTTTTAACCTTAAGACATTGTTTTTAAACAAAGTTAATGGAGTGTTGTAGAACAAAGTTAACACTTGGTTGGGATGTAGGGTTAACGAGTGGTTGGACTTTAAAGTGAATCAAATATTAATGAAAAAAGCCAGTGATTGTATCACTGGCTTTTTAGGATGAGGGTAGGCGGTTAGATGATTTTTGAGACTGGTTGCCTTGCGCCTTGGGCTTTTTCATCCGATTTATCGGGTGGTTGGGCGTTGCTGGTATTGTTATTCTCTTTTGCCTGTTCCATGCTTGATAGGCTTTGGTTGACCACCACGATCATATAGGGGGATTCCATGAATTTATTGGCGCCGGCGGTTTGGGGTTTGTTGGCCTCCGTGACATTGCCACTGCGCCTGACATGCTCTATGCGGTTGCGTGATGTGGCGTTTTTAGGGTTCTCATTGACCATTTCTAGGTTGAAACGGCTAATTTGTTTTTGCTGAGGGCGGCTGAATTTTTGCTGCATGGCGTGATTGTCTGTGCCGGTTTTGCTGACCGAAGTGACTTGGCTAGCCGCTTTGGTGGCAATGGCATGGTTAGATGCCGGCGTTGACGCTTGCACATTTGCTGCACCAGCCACATTGCCTTGTTGATTATATTTAGAAGGCGCAGGTTGTGGCACGGCGAATTTGCGCGCTTGAGTCTCGACTTCGTTAGTAACACGCGCCAATTGATAAGCGCTGCTTGATCTAGCTGTAATCGCATACATAGTAATACCTCTATGTAGCCCACCAGAATATCCATCCACGAATATTAGCTACACATTACAGAAGAAAACTTATGTTAAGGTGAAAATGGGTGGGGGTATTTGATTAAAATTTTAGTGGTTTTTTGGGCGCGGGTTTTTAATGCTCTGGAAGTTTGTATTATGTTTGCGCTGCGTGCGTTCGCTCTGCTCTCTAGCTTAAGCCACTCAGCCGCTAATGGGACGTGATTTCACCACCCCAATCAACTACATTATGCTTAGCGAGCTTGAATTTGGTGACATTCGGAGTTTCGGTGCCCCACTACAGACTCAGTATTGGCTACTTGGTGCCATGCTGCGGTTCGTGGGAAAAGGGTCCGAAGCCGTAGGCTGAGGCAAGGCCGACTGGCCGTCGCGCGGTTAGCGCGTTAGCAAGCTTGCGGAGGCAAGCGCCCGCAGGGGCTCACTAGAGAGCGCAGCGAACGTAAAAATGCAAACTGTTTTTTTGCGGCACGTGCTGGAGTGCACTCCTGCCTATGCTCTGGAAGTCTGCATTTTTGCTTGGCACTGCGTGCGTTCGCTCTGCTCTCTAGCTTAAGCCACTCAGCCGCTGATGGGACGTGATTTCACCACCTCAATCAACTACATTATGCTTAGCGAGCTTGAGTTTGGTGATACTCCGAGTCTTAGTGCCCCGCTGCAGACTCAGTATTGGCTACTTGGTGCCATGCTGTGGTTCGTGGGAAAAGGGTCCGAACCCGGAGGGTAAGGCAAGGCCGACTGGCCGTCGCGCGGTTAGCGCGTTAGCAAGCTTGCGGAGGCAAGCGCCCGCAGGGGCTCACTAGAGAGCATAGCGAATGTAAAAACCTATATAAATGCTTACATTTATATAGACACGTTAAGCGCCAAGCTTGTGCTGCGGTTTTGGCGTTGGGTGTTTTGGGGAGCCATGGGGTTGCCATAGGTTGTTGGACGTTGTTTATTTTCAACATGTCTGGTGATGGTTTCCATAATGCCTAGCGCCACTTGTTGTTGGGCATCTATGGCAATGTGGTTACGGCGTAGGCTTTCTTGGAAATGCTCGATAACAATGCGTAGTTTGGCAATTTTATCCGGGGCATATTGAGAAAGGCCTTGGCGGTTGCTTTTGAAAATATTGGCGAAATAGCTATAAGTTTCGATCAGCTGGGTTTTTTCTTCATGCAATTCGGCCAATACAGTTAAGTCGTTGGCGCGCAGGCGTGCGGTCTCTTGATTGAGTATATCTTGCAATCTTGCCAAAATTTCATGCATGTCGGTGCAGAAAATCATCGCTTGATTGCGGTTTTGGATGAGTGCATTTGATTTGTTTGAATTGTTTTGCATATTATATACCCAGCTGCATGTCATACATACTATCTTTTAATTGTGAAGCGATGCCAATGCCGTCGCCTTTGGTCATGTTTTCGGCATATTTGCCGATCAACATAGAGCGGTAAATGCCTTCGGAGTTGCCGCCGCCAAATGGTTTTTCTAGCTCGGTATTGGTGAACATTTGCTCCAACATATTGCTAATGAAGATGGCTTCGAATTCTTCGGCTGTTTTGTCGATTTTATTGATCTCAGCTTCAGTCAATTCTCGCTTGGCTGGTAGTTCTGCGCTTAGAAGTTGCTGAAATTGCTGACCAGCTCTGGCTGATTTGGCCGCAAAATCCTGAGCGTTGACATTGCTCATGACAGATTTAATATCGCTTATGTTTGAAATGTCCATAAAACGATCCCCCTTACATTATAATCAATTCAGCCTGCATAGCGCCTAGCGCTTTGATAGACTGAAGAATGGAAATTAAATCACGTGGGCCAACACCGAGAGCGTTGAGGCCATCGACCAATTCATTAAGTGAAATGCCTTGATCTAACACCGCTAAGCTATTGTCTGAATTGTCGACCACTGAAATTTCGGTACGTGGGACTTCTTGAGTGGTGCCGTTAGAAAATGGAGCGGGTTGGCTGATAAGCGGCGCTTCGGAAATGGATATGGTTAGGTTGCCTTGTGAAATGGCCACTTGGCTGACCCGGACATTTTGCCCCATAACGATAACGCCGGTTTGCTCATCAATCAACACTTTGGCAACTTGGTCAACTTCGACCCGCAATTGCTCAATTTCAGTGATCAGATCGACCATATTGCCTCTGTAATCTGTCGGGCGTGAGATTTCGATGGTATTGGGATTGAGCGTTTTGGCAATGCGTTGTGCCATAAAGGCGTTAATGGTGCGGGTGATGCGTTTTGCGGTGGTGAAATCGGGGTTTTTAAGGCCGAGTTTTAAAGTTCTGCGGCCGGCAAAATCTATTTCTAGTTCACGTTCGACAATCGCGCCATTGGCGATGCGGCCGACGGTTGGGATGCCGGTGGTGATGCTGGCGGCTTTGCCTTCGGCCAAATAACCACCGATGGAGACAGGGCCTTGTGCCACTGCATATTCAATGCCGTTAAGTGCCAAGAGGTTGGTGGCCAGTAGAACGCCACCTTGTAAGCTTTTTGAATCGCCAATGCTGCTGATGGAGACGTCGATTGTTGTGCCGCTCATGGCAAAGGCTGGTAATTCGGCGGTGATCATAACTGCAGCGACATTACGTGAGCTGATTTCCATTTGGCTGGCATTGATACCAAAATGAGTGAGCAATGTTTGCATGCTTTGTTTGGTGAATTGTGATGTGCCGAAATTATCACCAGTACCATTAAGACCAACAACCAAGCCATAGCCGATTAATTTGTTGGTCCGTAGGTTTTCGATGTCGACAATGTCTTTAATGCGCGAAGCGGCAAACCCGACATTTAAATTTGTAACCATGAACAAGCATAGGAATGCGATTCGTATGATTTTTTTTGAGATTGTAATTTCAGCCATTTGTTTTGCTTTTTCTATCATCTATATTGTTGTTTCTATAGAAGCGAAAAGCGTGCCAAGTTTTTTAAATAGAGTAAATTTTAAAAAGTTTAATATTTACATATGGTTATGCTGTTTTATAAATGGTTTGGCGAGAATGGCGGCGCGGCCAATTGTGCAATGGGGCAGTTTTTGCCGATTAAAAATGTCCGCCGTTCACTTTGTTTTGGTTTATGCGGCAATGTGACGTATGATTGGGAGAATCAATTGACCTCGGCTTCAAGGAGTAGTTATGCGAATTACCAATCAAAACCGCGCCGCCTCGGTGAGTAAGAAACGCAATGCCAAGCAAGTGAACGGGGCTTCGGGTGATTTTCAGCCGGTTGCTGATGAGGATGTGGCTGAGGTGAATGTGGCTGCCCCACTTTCGCCCATGCAGCCAGTTGCATCGGTTGACAGCCTGCTTGCTGTGCAGGGAATTGAGCAGAAACAACAGGAAAAAGACGCCATTGGGCGTAGCCACGAAATGCTGACTTTGTTGGAAGAGATTCGCATTGGCTTATTGTCTGGCCATATACCTGAACAAAAAGTACATAATCTTACAAAACTCGCAGATGAAGAGCGCCAAGCTTTTGAAGATAAAGGGTTGAGCAATATTTTAGATGAAGTTAACTTGCGCGCGCAAGTAGAGCTAGCTAAAATGCAACAACGCTAAAGTTTAGCAAAGTGACGTATGGTTAATTATCACTATTGGGTTACATTGTGCGATATATATACTTAAACACTTGAATCTTTTGAGAAAATTTATTTACTCACCGATCATCAAAATCCATTGAAATATTATTATTTTGACTGTATAGTCGCCCCCAAAATGGGGGTGAATTGGGTGGCTAGTGGCCATTCGATTTATGAAAATAACGAAAGCTATTTGGGAACCAAACCTATAGCGGCTAATATTTGGAGTGGGTATGGCTGTAGACTTAGAAAATAATTATGTACCTTCACCCGACGAAGAGTTTATGAATGATAAGCAACAAGCTTATTTTTTCAATAAATTAACGGACTGGAAGAATGATATTTTGGATTTGAGCAAGGAAACGATACATTCCATGCAAGAAGAAAATGTCCATCATCCAGACCTGAATGATCGGGCTTCATCAGAGACAGACCGGGCGCTAGAATTGCGCACCCGCGATAGACAAAGAAAATTGATTTCGAAAATTGATTCGGCGTTACGACGTTTGGACATTGGCGAATACGGCTATTGCGAAGAAACCGGCAACCCAATTAACCTAAGACGTTTGGCCGCACGGCCAATCGCCACCTTGTCGCTAGAAGCACAAGAGAAACACGAAAAACGCGAGCGCGTCTACCGAGATGCGTAATTCGCGTTGATCTTGGGCAGAATAA
>NVUS02000286.1 GCA_002402005.2 OCS116 cluster bacterium
GCGTCAAATTTTCTAAGCGGATTTTATTTTTTCTAAATCGCTTGAATTTGGCAAGGCATCATTATAAGTCACTTCGACACAATCAACCAAGTCATCCTTAATGGTAAGGGTGACGATTCCAGATATTTCTTTCAAGAAATCACTGTTAAAACTCAACATTTCCAAAATAAATTTTACTTTAAAGATAACATCATCTTCACTGGAGATGACTTGTTGCTTGGCTTTCAGATTGTTAAAATAACGTTTCGAATAATTGCGATATTGAATAAAATCAAGATCTTGGCCAAAATCTAGTTTTTGGCTAAGTGGCGAGCGAAAGGTAAAGGAAGAGGTGACGATGTCAGACAAATCTTCAGGCTTGGCGTGATAAAAATCATTCACAAATTGTTCGACCATTCTTAAATTGCTCGACAAATAACTTTCCTCTAGGTTAACTATCTGTCTAATTATATAGTCATAAAAACAAAATTACTATTCTACTATTTGCTATGTAAAATAGGTGTTTTACTTAACATTTTGTTCATTTCCGGCTGTGATTACCTATTTGGCTCATATAGAGAGGATAAACTCGTCATAACTCACGCCTCTTTCAGCAATAAATTCCGTCAACATCTTACAAGATTTTTCCAACCCAATTTTGCGGCTGGCTTCAGATTTTTCAACCGCCAATAATTCTGCGTATAATGGCGCTATGCTGTTTTCAACTGTTTCAACTTTGGGGCAGCGGCGTGAAGAATGATAAGAGATGATTTGATGATCCCTATCAAAACTCGGGGTGACATGGGCAAATACCCAATAATTATCGCCATTTGCACAACGATTGTTGACATAAGCAAAAATCTCTTCGCCTTGGCCTAGCTTTTGCCATAAAAACTTAAAGATACAACGAGGCATTTCGGGGTGGCGAATGATGCTGTGCGGATGGCCCATTAATTGGCTTTCCTGATAACCAGAAATACGGATAAATACATCATTTACATAGGTTATTTTGCCTTTAAGGTCAGTTTTACTAACAATCACCTCATTTGAATCAAAAAATCTTTGTTGGCCGGTCAGTTGGCTTTTGTCGATTATTACTGGTTTTCTGTCAAAAATACTAAACATCTTCATTTCCCACTATATTTATTACACCTCGCAAAGTGGCGGAAACTAATGAATGAAAGCTAAAACTAGCCCCATCACGATAAAGTTTTGATTTAAATCAAATATTCATTGAGCCATTGATGCGAGTTTTATATAGTGAATTTATGAAAATCAGGAGATTCAGTATGACAATATTCTACATTATAATCGCCATCGTCATTGCATTTTTTGCCTATGGCCGCGAAAAAACTTGGACATTATTTTTTGGCCAAGCCGACATGGGCACGGTGGATTTTGCCACATTGGTGCCATCTAAAAAACCCAATAGCGCGCTATTCTGCCCCGAGGATTATTGCCCCAATGCCGAACGCAAAAGCCCCTCACCTATTTTTGACATGCCGGCCGCTGCCTTAAAAGACAAGCTGTTTTCCATTATAAATGCCGAGCCGCATATAGTGCAAGTGGCCAACGATGTGCAAAATCACGAATATCGCTTTGTACAATATACGCCGCTCATGCGTTATCCCGATACCATCAGAATCAAAATCATCCAACTTAATGATAATCAATCAACCTTAGCCATATTTTCCGAAAGCCAAATTGGCCGTAGCGATTTAAGCGTCAATTATAAACGCATCAATGGTTGGATGGATATTTTAGAAGCCCAATAAACCGCCCGCCAAAACTCACGGGATTTTTATTAATTTACTCAACCGTTTATACGGCGAAAAATCGTCCAAATAAGTGGTCTGCACATTTTGAATTTGGTTTTGCGCGGTCGTGATCGTCGCCAAACCGATGAGTTCAATCAATTTGGCATTTTGAGCCATATTATTTCCTAAGCCACAAAACCGCTTGTTTGCGAATGTTTCTTAGAAGTTTTAAAATAGCTGGGTGTAAGTTGGATTTTAATTTGACTTTACGCTATAATGAAATGTATTTTGATTTTAAGAACTATTATTAACAACTAAGTATTTTTTGATGACATTTTTAAAACAACTTACCACCATTTCTACCATTGTTTTGAGCCTTGGTTTTTCCACTCAGGCGGCAATGGCAAAATTTAAAGTGGTCACCACATTCACCGTCATTCAAGATATGGCGCAAAATGTAGCCGGCGACGCTGCCGATGTTGTATCGATCACCAAAGCTGGCGCTGAAATTCACAATTACCAACCCACCCCGCGTGACATTGTCAAAGCCCAAAAGGCCGATATGATCCTGTGGAATGGCATGAATTTAGAGCTATGGTTCGAAAAATTTTTCGACAATGTCTCCGGCGTGCCAAGCATCATCGTCACTGAAGGCATTGAGCCAATGTCCATTATAGACGGCCCTTATACCGGCAAGCCCAACCCACATGCGTGGATGTCGCCCAATATGGGCTTGATATATGTCGAAAACATCCGCAAAGCCTTGGTTGAGCATGACCCAGACAATGCCGATACTTATAATGAGAATGCTAAAAATTACAGCCAAAAACTCACCCAAATGCATGAACCATTTAAAACCAAATTCGATGCGTTCTCTGACAGTCAAAAATGGTTGGTCAGCAGCGAAGGCGCATTTAGTTATCTGGCGCGCGACTATGGCCTAAAACAGCTTTTCCTGTGGCCGATCAATGCCGACCAACAAGGCTCGCCCCAACAAGTGCGCCACGTGATTGACGAAATGCGCGCCCACAATATTGGCACTATTTTTAGCGAAAGCACTATATCTGATAAACCTGCCAAACAAGTGGCCAAAGAGGTTGGCGCGGTTTATGGTGGCATATTATATGTCGATAGCTTAAGCCGAGCTGATGGCCCTGTGCCAACTTATTTTGATCTATTGAACGTCACGGTGCAGACCATAGTCACCGGTTTGGAGAATGCGCAATAATGGCTGAATATCAATTTAACCCCACACTTAAAGTTGATGACATCACAGTCACTTATAACAATGGCCATACCGCCATCTATGATGCCTCATTTGAGCTAAAAGCCGGCACAATCTGCGCCCTTGTTGGTGTCAATGGCAGTGGCAAATCTACACTTTTCAAATCCATAATGGGGTTTGTTAAACCGGTCAAAGGTACTGTCACCCTGTCTAGCATGGCGGTGAATGCAGCGCTTAAACTCAACATCGTCTCCTATGTACCACAGGCCGAAGATGTTGATTGGAACTTCCCGGTTTTGGTTGAAGATGTGGTGATGATGGGCCGTTATGGCCATATGAATTTTCTGCGCATTCCGAGCAAAAAAGACAAAGCCATGGTGGCCGAGGCGCTCGAAAAAGTCGGCATGAGCGAATTTTGCAAACGCCAAATTGGCGA
>NVUS02000287.1 GCA_002402005.2 OCS116 cluster bacterium
GACAAAAACAATGCCGAAGTGGCACAGCTAAAACAACAAGATGAAATTAACCGCCAAAAATCTGCTGCTGATAGAAGTGATGAGCTAAACTCCATCGCTGGCTCACTTGAAACCCAAGTGCAAAGTGTGGTCAATAATGTTGGCGAGCAATCTAAAACTATGAGCAGTGAATCCACCCGTTTGGACGGGGTGATTGATACATTGGTGGTGCATACCAATGAGGCCAGCGAAAATGCCAACAGCATTTCGAGCCAAATCAACATCATTGCTTCAGCCTCAGAAGAGCTATCTTGCTCCATCAGCGAAGTGGCCGAACAGGTCGAGCGCTCAAGCAGCATTAGTAAAAACGCGGTTGAACAATCACAACAAACCAATGATACGGTCAAAACTTTGGCCAGCAGCGCACAAGCCATTGGCGATGTGGTCAAACTCATCTCCGACATTGCCGAGCAGACCAATCTATTGGCGCTCAACGCAACCATTGAAGCGGCGCGGGCTGGTGATGCTGGTAAAGGTTTTGCGGTTGTGGCCTCAGAAGTGAAAAACTTGGCCAACCAAACTGCCAGTGCAACGGTCGAAATTTCCAACCAAATCAATACCATTCAAGATGTGACCAACAATACGGTGACAGCGATTGGCGAGATTAGCGACACAGTGCGCGATATGGGCGAAATTACTGACCAAATCCAGAACGCAATTGAGCAACAAAGCTTGGCAACCGCCGAAATTAGCCGCAACGCCCAAGACGCAGCCCAAAGCACTGGCGAATTTACCGACATACTGCAATCTGTATCGGATCAAACCAACACAGTCGGCGAAATTTCTGCCACCGTATTGTCAGAAGCCGACAAAACATCCGATCAAATTGGTGAATTGGGCGGCCGCATGAGCGAAGTGATTGACAGCTTGCAACAAAGCGCCAAAGATAGTGAAGCGGCTTAAAAGCCTATCAACAAACGATTATGAATGATTGGGGATGCCACGTGCATCCCTTTTTTAATTCTGATATAATAGACATATGAAAATTGCCGACGTAAAATCACTCGCCAAACAATGGGTCAAGCAAAACATATCCAGCTCAGCGGATTTTGTTGGCGCTTACCTCACCGGCTCGACAATCTGGAAGCTTGATGATGAGCAACATGCGCCCAGCTCTGATGTGGATATATTTGTGGTTATGCAGAACGATAAATTGCCCGAAAAAATCGGCAAAATCAATTTCCACAATGTCACATTAGAAATCAGTTTTATTTCTTTTGCTGATATTTCAGACCCGCAAGCCATCTTGGCCGATTATCATGTCGCCAATGCATTTTACAAACAATCTATATTGCTTGACCCTTTGGCTCAGCTAGCACCACTCCACCAAGCCGTCAGCGCGCAATTTACCCAATCACAATGGGTGATAAAAAGGTGTCAAAATGCCAAAGAAAATGCCCGAAATTTTTTAAAAGCCTTTGAGCAAGCAACTGAATTACACGATCAGGTTACTACATTGTTTTTTGCTGCCGGTGTCACAGCCCATATATTGTTGGTCGCCGGGCACAGAAACCCAACCATCCGGCGGCGCTATGTTGAATCTAAATTTCTTCTGCATCAACACGGTTTTGATGACATTCATCAGACATTGCTAACCACGCTTGGCAGCCACAATATGGATAAACCGACAGTCATTCGGCATCTAAGCAAATTGGATGCGCATTTCACCACCGCCTGCCGCGTGATGAAATCACCCTATATGTTCGCCGCTGATATGAAAGTGGATTTAACCAGCATCGCCATTGGTGGCAGTGCCGAGATGATTGAGGCCAGCCATCATAAAGAGGCGATATTTTGGCTGATAGCCATTTATGGCCGCTGCCGCGCCGTCATCTATGCCGATGGCACGCAAGCCCAATTAACCGCTATAGATGCCGACCTATGGGGCTTGCTCAACGAATTGGGCATTCACAACTTACAAGACATGCGATTGCGCGCCCAAATGGTTGAACAAGACATAGACACCGTTTGGGCGGTTGCCCAAAAAATTATATGAATTTAAATTATATAAATTTATAAGTCACGCAACCCGTGGCATCATAGCTTTTAAGCTGTTGCTTCAGCGCACTACGCTTTAACAAACCGGACTGGGTGTCCACTTTGCCAACCACAGAGGCCGAATTTAGCGTCGCCGCATGAGCCGCATCTTGTATCGATGCGCCATCCACCAAAAGTGAGGCAAATGTCGAGAAGAAGGCATCGCCAGCACCGGCTGTGCCTTTGACTTCGACTTTATTGGCTTTGCAGAAATAAACACCATCTTTGGTGCCAATATAAGCGCCTTCTTTGCCATTGGTCAGTACAAAAGTTTCAATGCCCAAATCAATAATTGTGGCGAAAAAATCACCTAATGACATTTCAAACCCGCCAGAAGACAGGCCATTTGATACCAATTCCGGAATGTTCTCAACATCGTCACCAACATTGATCAGTGGATGGGTCTTGGACAATTTGGCCTTTTTGGCATCTTTCATGATCAGTGGTATCAATTTGGCTGTTTCAGCCGCGTTTAATGACAATATATCAATCAGCTCTAAGCTCTTAAAAAAATCTTGGCTACGTGATGACAATTGACGAATGCCCGGATTGGCCGCCACTTTGGCACCAGATTTTTTGGCCAACGAAACAATATGCGGAAACGCCGCGCTAGAATCGCCCGAAAGGCCGGTGATGTAAACCAAATCCATACCAACAAATTGCGCCGATGTCACTTCATCTGAGCGCAAGCGGGTGTTGGCGCCGCGCGCCACAAATATAGTCGGGTTTTTGACATGTGATGAAACCATAATAGAGCGGCCAGTGGCGGCTTTGTCAGTCACAATCACTTGATCGGCGTTGACGCCTTCTTGCGCATAAACGTCTGTTATATTGCGCCCGGCATGGTCATCACCAATTTTAATGATGGATGACATCTCAAAGCCCAGCCGCGCCATAGACACAGCAGCATTGCTCGCCCCGCCGCCAACAAAAGCTTCAATGCTTTTGGCTTCTACTTTATGGCCTTCTTCAAACAATAGATAAGAAGAGGTGGCGTTATGCATGGTCATCCGCTCGATGAATTCATCTTCAATAATGGCGATAAAATCATTTGTCGCGCCGCCGATGGTTATGGCTTTCATAGTGGCATCCACTTAAATTATTA
>NVUS02000288.1 GCA_002402005.2 OCS116 cluster bacterium
CACCACATTAAAACAATTGCAAAAACGTTTTCCTCCACAGGGCAAAATCGCCCTCACCGGCCATGCACATATCGATCTGGCGTGGCTATGGCCATATGATGAAACCCGGCGCAAAGTGCGGCGCACCTTTCACACCGCGCTCGACATGATCAAAAAATCACCCGATTTTATCTTCAATCAATCCACTGCCGCATATTATGCACAGCTCGAGACAGATGACCCAGAATTGCTGGCCGCCATCACCGAGCAAGTCAAAGCCGGCCGCTGGGAAGTTTTGGGCGGTATGTGGGTCGAACCCGATACCAATATGCCAACCGGCGAAAGCCTAACCCGCCAAATCCTCTATGGTCAACGCTATTTCGAAAAGCAATTTGGCGCCCGGCACAAAGTCTGTTGGCTACCGGATTGCTTCGGTTTTTCTGGCGCTCTGCCACAATTACTCAAACAAGGCGGTATGGAAAGCTTCTTCACCATCAAAGTCAATTGGTCAGAAAACAACCAATTCCCGCATGATATTTTTTGGTGGGAAGGCCTAGATGGCAGCCGCGTCTTGGCACATACGTTCGACAACCCGATGGAAGGCTATAATGGCTCAGTCCGCCCGGATTGCCACCTACCCACATGGCAAAACTTCCGCAGCAAAACCAAGCATGATGAAACCCTACTCGCCGTCGGTTATGGCGATGGCGGCGGCGGCGTCACACCCGAAATGCTAACGCGCGAAAAACAATTGCGCGACTTTCCCGCCCTACCCACCGCCCGCTGGAGTCATGTCTCAGAGTTTTTCGAACGCCTGCACCAAGGCGAGCCAAACACCGGCTATCCAGCATGGCAAGGCGAAATTTACCTCGAGCTACATCGCGGCACATTAACCAGCCAAAGCCACACCAAACGCTTACACCGGCACGCCGAACGCGCACTCATCACCGCCGAAACTCTAGGCAGCATGGCTGCATTAATGGGCGGCAGCCGGCCCAATCACATCGAAACTCTATGGCATAAAGTGCTCAAAAATGAGTTCCACGACATCCTACCCGGCTCAAGCATTAAAGAGGTTTATGAGGATGCCGAAGCCGAACTTTCTAAGGTGATCGAACAAGGCCAAAAATTACAACAATCCGCCATTGCAGACTTGCGAAATCAACTCCAGAGTGGCAACATTCAAAACGCCTTACTTGTCGTCAACCCCTCCAACAGCCCACGCCCGGTCGAAGCTTCACTAGCCAACGGCCAGCATTATACCAATGATGCCATCGTGCCAGCCTTGGGCTATTTGGTGTGCGATTTAGATCAAAAAACCAGCTCAGACGCTCTAAAAATCAGCCTAACTAGCCTAGAAAACAACTATCTCAAAGTCTGTATTGGCAATGACGGCACAATCACCAGCCTCATTCACAAACCCACAGGCCGCGAAGCCTTGGCCGATCGTGGCAATCAATTATGGGTCTACCCCGCCGACAAACCACGCGAATGGGACGCATGGGAGATTGAAGAAGACTATGCCCAAAATGGCCATGAGCTAACAGACGTAAATTCAATCAAAATCACCGAACAAAGCGCCCACCGCATCGCCTTGCAAATCGTCAAAAAATTCCGCCATTCAACCATCACTCAAACCTTTTCGCTCACTGCAACAAGCAAACGTTTGGACATTGAAACCAAAATTGATTGGCATGACAGGCGGGTATTGTTGCGCGTACAAAACCCCGTCGCCATCCGCACCGCACAAGCCACTTTCGAATGCGCTTATGGCGTGGTCAAACGCTCAACCCATAACAATACATCATGGGATGAGGCGCAATTCGAAGTCCCGGCTCACCGATTTTCCGATCTATCAGAGCCCGATTTTGGTGTGGCATTACTCAATAACGGCAAATATGGCCACAGCGCCAAAGGCAATATTTTAGGCCTAAGCCTAGTCCGTGCTCCCATATACCCAGACCCATTGGCCGATGAAGGCGAACAGATTTTCACCTATGCACTCTACCCACATGCCAACGAATGGTATAATGGCGGCGTGCGCGAAGAAGCCGAAGCACTCAACCAACCACTCATCACACTAGAAACCTCAAACCTAGCCGCTCAAAGCCGCTCAATTGTCGAAATTAACGGCGTCAACGCCGCCCTCTCCACCCTAAAACCCGCCGAAAACGATGATGGTTTTGTCCTGCGCCTCTACGAACCCGCAGGTCGACGCGGCACACTAAAATTCACCCTGCCCACTGGCTGGCAAATCGGTGATGCATTAACGATTATGGAAGAAGCAAGCGATCAACCCAATCGCCAAAACCTCACTCCGTTCGAGGTCGGCAGTTGGAAAATCGAAAAGCAATAACTACCCGACAAAGTCACTGACAAAATAACCAATATAATATGCGGTGGCCGAAGCAACCACGCCAATCAACAATGTCTCCGCGCCCGACCGCCACCAACTGGCCAACGACCATTTACTCTTAATTGCCCCAATCAGAAAAAATGCCATAACTGTAGTGACCAACGAAATTTCAAACGGCGCTTCAAGACCTAAAAAATACGGCATTAACGGTATAGAGCCAAAAACCAAAAAGGCCAAAAAGGTGCTAAAGCCCGACATAAATGGCGCGCGCAAATGTATCGCCAAACCATATTCCTCGGCCAACATGGTATTGATCCAAACTTGTTTGTTGGATGTTATGGCCAAAACCGTATCCTCCAACGCCTGCCCCTTAAGCCCTTTGGCCGCATAAATCTGCCTTATTTCCTCACGTTCTCCGTCAGGGTCTTTGGCAATGTGTTTTTCTTCAATTTGCCGAAACCGCTCCAACTCATCCACTTCGGTTTTTGTGCCGCTATAATTGCTCGCCCCCATCGAAAAACCATCAGCAATCAAGTTCGCCAACCCCAAAACCACAATTACATTGGTCGAAAGCCCAGCACCTACAACCCCTGCCACAATAGCAAATGTAGTGATCGCCCCGTCAATGCCGCCATAAACCCAGTCACGCAAATAATTAGGTTTGTTTTCCGCCGCCAATCGCTCTGCAATGGCTTCAGGCGTATGTTGATGTTCCAATGTCATTTTTCTTTTCTCTCCTTACGCTTCCACAGGTGTGCCAAAAATGGCAATCACAAATCCCAAACAGGCCAAACCTATATAGAGATAAAACCGAACGCCATGCGCACCCAATCTATGGGCAAAAATCGCTGCAATAATAGCTTGCAAGCCATAATAAAAAGCAAAGGCGCGGGATGCATAACTAATGATGCCAAAAATATTCACATTCCAAGTCAGGTAAAGCCCAATCACCACCAAAATCAAATAAGCATATTGCGGTTTAATTTTGCCGCCCGTCAGCTCCGACATCAAACCACCAGAACCGCCAGTATCAGCAATCGCTGCACTAAATTGCGCACTCAATGCCGCCACAATCAACATGGCTGGCAATATCGGCGCCACCACCACCATCATGTCAATAATTGCAGTTTCAGACAGGCCAAAATCTTCCGGTTTAAAAATATAAGCAATCAAACCAATATAAATAATGTAAATGG
>NVUS02000289.1 GCA_002402005.2 OCS116 cluster bacterium
GATCGGCAAACGGCTGATGAAACTCAGGTCAACCATTATTCAATTTCAAAAATGGCATCAACTTCAACCGATACGCCAAACGGCAGGCTGGCCACACCAACAGCAGCACGGGCATGTTTGCCAGCATCACCAAGTACAGCTACCATAAAGTCAGACGCGCCATTAATCACTGCTGGTTGCTGGGTATAATCAGCTGTCGCATTTACAAAACCACCAAGGCGTAATAAGCGTTTTACACGGGTTAAATCTCCGCCTAAAGCCACATTGGCTTGGGCGAGAATGTTGATGGCGCATAATTTTGCTGCCGCTTGGGCGTCTTCTAAACTAATGTCATCGCCAACTTTACCAACATATTCAAGGCCATCAGCGCCAAATGGCAAATTGCCAGATATAATCAACTGGTTGCCCGAGATAACATAAGGCACATAATTGGCAGCCGGCGCTGCAGGTGATGGCAAAGTGACGCCAAGTTCGCTTAAACGTTTGGTAATTTGGTTAGACATTATATTCTCCTCTATAAATATAACTGCACCTTAAGCGCAGCCATATTTAATGCAAGTGTAATTTGCGCTCTAAAGCTCAATCACACTAATTGGGTCATTGCCATTGAAAAATTCGATTAAGTTATCCGCTGCACGGCCGCCCATAGCATCACGAGTTTCGATGGTGGCACTGCCCACATGCGGCAACATAAATACATTGTCTAACGTCATATATTCTGGGTTTAAATTCGGTTCATTGCTAAATACATCCAAACCAGCCGCAAAGAATTTGCCAGATTTTAGCGCGCCAATCACCGCATCATCAACCACCAAATCACCACGTGAAGTGTTGATCAAAACCGCGCCATCAGGCATCAACTCAATGGCTTTGGCATCCAATATATGCTTGGTATCGGGGGTAAGACCGGCATGGATAGATAGGAATTGCGCATGTGGCAGTAATTTTTCCAAGGTTTCATGATATATCGCACCTTGTTCCAAATCGGCCGATAGGCGAGAGCGGTTATAATAATGCACTTCCATGCTCAACCCGCGCGCCAATTTGGCAAATGCCCGGCCAATGCGCCCCATGCCCAAAATGGCCACTTTTTTGCCAGTTACATCTATGCCTAACGGTGCTGTGCTGCCAGGTTTGCCCCATTGGCCTGTCGCCACTTGCGTATGGCCCCAATTGGCTCCACGCGCGGCGCCGAGCATGCACAATAAAGCGATTTCAGCGGTTGCATTGTCGAGTACTGACGGCGTATTGCATACAATGATGCCGCGCGCATTGGCCGCAGCCACATCAATATGATCAAAACCCACCGACATGGTTGAAAATATTTTAATACTGTCAGGTAATTTGTCGATAAGGTCTTTACGCAAAGCGCTGCCGACCAAAATGCCTTGGCAACCTTGGGCTGCGGCAATCACTTGCTCATCTGTCAGGCTGTCTTTGGCGATGTCGACAATGTCAAAATTGTCGTAGATTTTTTGCATTGGTGTTTTTGGTAGGTGGCGTGCCACTAATAATTTGGTTTTTGTCATCTGTCCCTCGCGAATTAATATATTAGTTAACATCTAAGATAATTCACTTAAATATGCCAGTATATAATGTGGCTGTATGTTTAAATTGCATACCAATCAATAATTAAAATAGTTAGTTATTGCTTTTTAAGTAGGTTTTCCTTATGTCTAAGGCGAAATTTGACTATTAATAATTCAAAGAAGGATGCTGCAAATGGCTGCAATTATTGATATTTTAGGACGCGAAATTTTAGACTCGCGTGGCAACCCAACTGTAGAAGTTGAAGTGATTTTAGACGATGGCTCAATGGGCCGCGCCGCTGTGCCATCTGGCGCATCTACCGGTGCACACGAAGCTGTTGAGCTTCGCGATGGCGGCGATCGTTATCTTGGTAAAGGCGTTGAACAAGCCGTTGCCAATGTGAATGGCATTATTTTTGATGCGCTTGCAGGTACAGAAGCTGAAGAGCAACGCGAAATTGACCGCATTCTTATCGAGCTTGATGGCACACCAAATAAAAGTAAATTAGGCGCAAACGCTATATTAGGTGTATCTTTGGCATGTGCCAAAGCCGCTGCTAATAGTCTTGGTATGCCGCTTTATCGTTATATTGGTGGTACAAATGCTTGCACATTGCCGGTGCCGATGATGAACATCATCAATGGCGGCGAACATGCTGACAACCCAATCGACATTCAAGAATTTATGATTATGCCTGTTTCGGCAAAAAATATTCGTGAAGCTGTGCGTATGGGTGCAGAAATTTTCCATCACTTACAAAAGAAATTAAAAGCTGCTGGTCACAATACAAATGTGGGTGACGAGGGCGGTTTCGCTCCAGATATTGGTTCATCTCGTTTGGCTTTGGATTTTATTCTCGAATCAATCGAAGCGGCTGGCTATAAAGCTGGTGAAGATATTGTATTGGCATTAGACTCTGCGGCTTCAGAATTTTATGTAGATGGCAAATATGAGCTTAAAGGCGAAGGTAAATCACTAACGTCTGCCGAAATGGTTGATTATTATGTCGAGCTAGCTAACGACTATCCAATTTTCTCCATCGAAGACGGTATGGACGAAGATGATTGGGAAGGTTGGGCACTGCTTACCGAAAAACTCGGCGATAAAGTGCAGCTTGTGGGTGACGATCTATTCGTAACCAATACAACCCGCCTAAGCGATGGCATTGATAAAGGCGTAGCCAACAGTATTTTGGTGAAAGTGAACCAAATTGGTAGCCTCACAGAAACCATTGAAGCCGTAGACATGGCGCATCGCGCTGGCTACACATCAGTTATGTCGCATCGTAGTGGTGAAACAGAAGATGTTACCATTGCTGACTTGGCCGTGGCGCTGAATTGTGGCCAAATCAAAACTGGCTCACTATCACGTTCAGACCGTGTGGCAAAATACAACCAACTTATCCGCATCTCAGAAGAACTTGGCGACAGCGCCATCTTCGCTGGTAAATCTATTTTGAAAAAATAGATTGCGTGGCATATGAATTCAAAAGGCAGAACTTGGTTCTGCCTTTTTTTGTGCGGCAAGCTCTGAGTTTCAATATGCCCCTTGCTTCCATGCAAAGGCCACTTCAGTGAGTGCGACAGCGGCTGATCGAAGCCGCTGCCGACGAACGTGCGGCCGGCTAGAGAGCGCAGCGAACGCACGCAAGTGTCAACAGTGAGGCTTAAGCCGAACGTAAAAATGAAGTACCCGAGTGTAGGCCGGACTGCTAACTTTCTTATATCTTTAGCAGCAGTAAATGTTGGTTCAGTCGCTGAAACTCCAGCGGAAAAATTTCACATCACAACTTTTCGGCAAATTCTGGGTAGCGTCCTGCCAAAGCTCTGGAAGTCTGCATTTATACGTTCGGCTTCGCCTCGCTGTTAGCACTTGCGTGCGCGCTTAAGCGCTAGCCGACCGCGCGTTTGTCGTCAGCGGCTTCGAACGGCCGCATTCGCGCTCACTGAAATGATCTTTGCTTGGAAACGAGGGGTAGACTGAAACTCAGAGCTAGTCTTTTACGATCACGCTGTCAGCATGTTGTGCATATTCCGTCCAACTGCCGTCAAATAGGTGGAGGTTTTTAATGCCGATATAATCCATCGCAAACCATAGGTTGGCGGCTGTTATGCCTGAGCCGCAGGTGGTGACAATCGGCATATTCGTATTGATGCCAGATGCACTGAGCAGGCTTTCAATCTCAGCTTTACTCACCACAGTGCCATCATCATTGGCAAGTTGCACAAACGGCAGGTTAAAGCCGTTGGGCATATGCCCAGAGGACAACCCCGCCCGTGGCTCTGGATCAACGCCGCTAAACCGGCCTGCTGGTCTTGCATCCAATGTCTGAATGTCATTGGCCGCAATATGCGCATGCATTTGAGCAATGTCTTTTATACTGCAAGCGTTCAAATTGGCCTTATAGCCATTGGTTAAAGTCATTTTAGCTAATTCCGCAGTGGTGGCCTTATCTTCAGCATTCC
>NVUS02000029.1 GCA_002402005.2 OCS116 cluster bacterium
CGGCACTAGTGTTGCCGATATCGAGCGCATACGCAATGTTGCCAAACATGTAAAACGCGAAATTGATGGCGGCAACCAAGTGGCCGTTGTGCTCAGCGCCATGTCAGGCACTACCAACCAGCTTGTTGAGTGGACGCGTGAAGCCAGTCCCATGCATGATGCGCGCGAATATGATGCCATCGTCGCCTCCGGCGAGCAAATCACCATCGGGCTTTTGTCAGTCATTCTGCAATCTATGGGCGTCAATGCAAGATCTTGGCTCGGCTGGCAAATCCCCATCAAAACCTCCAACGTCCACGGCGCCGCCCGCATCGAAGATATCGACGGTTCAGACATTATAAAACGTATGCAAGATGAAAGCCAAGTCGCCGTCATAGCCGGCTTCCAAGGCTTGGCAGATGATGGCCGCATCACCACATTAGGCCGCGGCGGGTCAGACACCACAGCAGTGGCCATTGCCGCCGCCATCAATGCCGACATTTGCGACATTTACACCGATGTCGATGGCGTTTACACCACCGACCCGCGCATTGTGCCCAATGCCAAAAAGCTCAGCCGCATCTCTTACGAAGAAATGCTCGAAATGGCCTCTCTAGGTGCCAAAGTTTTGCTCACCCGCTCGGTCGAATTGGCGATGATTCACAAAGTGCGCCTCGCGGTGCGCTCCAGCTTCGAAGACCCCGAAACCGCACGCCCAACCCGCGATAGCGATTTCACAAATTTAAAAACAGGCATTAGCAATCACCCAGGCACACTGGTCTGTGATGAGGACGAAATTATGGAACAAGAACTTGTAAGCGGCATCACTTATTCAAAAGATGAAGCCAAAGTCACATTGGTCAATATATCCGACAAACCCGGCATTTCGGCGCGTATTTTCACGCCATTGTCCGAAGCCAATGTCAATGTCGATATGATTGTGCAAAATGTCTCCGAAGATGGCAAATATACCAATATGACATTCACTGTGCCCGAAGGCGATCTAAACAAAGCGCTTAAAGTGATAAAAGACAATGAAGACAATATCGGCTACGAAAAAATCATCTCTGCCACCGCCATTGTTAAAATTTCGGTCATTGGTGTGGGCATGCGCTCACATGCCGGCGTGGCAGCAAAAATGTTCGAAACTTTGGCCAAAAAAGGCATCAATATCATCGCCATCACCACCAGCGAAATCAAGGTCAGTGTGCTGATCGATGCCGAATATATCGAGCTTGCCGTGCGCGCCTTACATACCGCTTATGATTTGGATGTGAATTAATTTACATTTGACTTTAATCGCTATATAATGAAACAAGCGGCGGCGCGAATCGATTAAAATTCAAAGTAGAAGCTCATAAAAAGAAGGCCACAACTTGAGTGATCGTGATCAAAATAACCTACCTCCTTCAACTGCGGGGGCAGCACCTGCTGTCGTCAGCGTCGAATCTGGCCAACCGATGACCACTCTATCCGCCGGTCCACAACAAATCCTGCGCAATCTACGCGAGATTATGAACAATAAAGAAGATGATGACCAAACCCGTTTGGACAAAATCACCTTATTGGTATCCTCCAATATGGAAACTCAAGTTTGCTCCATCTATCTAGTGCTCGACACCGGCGAATTGGAACTTTTCGCCACCGAAGGCTTAAATAAAGACGCGGTTCACACCACCAAAATGCCGGCCGGCCGTGGTTTGGTCAGCTATATTGCCAAAACCGCCGATCATCTAAACCTTCCCAATGCCAGATCACATCCCAATTTCATGTATTTACCCGAAACTGGCGAAGACATTTATCATAGTTTTTTGGGCGTGCCGATTCTAAAACATGGCATCTCAATCGGCGTTCTGACAGTGCAAAATAGAAGCATGCGTATTTATTCCGAGGAAGAATGCGAAGTTTTATTCACCGTCTCTATGTTGCTGGCCGAGGTCATCTCAACCAGCAAGAGCATCAGCCTATCCGGTGTGATCGGTGGCCAAAATGACCGACCAGAAATTGTCGATGCCACTCACAGCATGCCGGTTAACCTCAAAGGCATTTCATTTTCCAGCGGCATCGCCATTGGCCATGTGGTATTGCATCAACCGCGCATTAAAATCACCAACCTCATGTCAGATGATGTGCAGGCCGAGCACAAACGCCTCAGCCAAGCCATCCGCACCTTACGCGCTTCAATTGCCGATATGTTGGAACATCCAGATCTGGCCCGCACCGGCGAGCATCGCGATATACTCGAAACCTTTTTAATGTTCGCCAATGACCGTGGTTGGAAACGCAAAATACACGAAGCCTTAACCCAAGGCATCACCGCCGAAATTGCGGTCGAAAAAGTGCAAATCTCCACCCGCGCCCGCATGTTGCGCCAAACCGACCCTTATTTGCGCGAACGTTTGCATGATTTGGATGATTTGGGCAACCGCCTGTTGCGCATTTTAACCAACAATCAATCAACCTCAGTCACCGCCGAATTACCTGACGACACCATTTTGGTGGCGCGGAATTTAGGTCCGGCTGAATTGCTCGATTATGACCAGAATAAATTAAAAGGCCTAGTGCTCGAAGAAGGCGCTGCCAACAGCCACGCCGGCATAGTGGCGCGGGCTTTGGGCATACCTGCCATTGGCGGGGTTACCGATATTTTCAACTATATCGAGCAAGATGATCCGGTCATCATCGATGCCGAAACTGCCGAGCTATATTTGCGGCCGCGTAATGAAATTCTCAACAGTTTCATCGATAAAAAAGCCCTATTTGCCGAAAAACAACAAGAATATGCCAAAATTCGCCAATTGCCGGCCAAATCAATCGACCAACAATATATCAATCTGATGATCAATGCCGGCCTCGATGCCGATTTGGAACATTTTGAAGAAAGCGGCGCCCAAGGCATTGGCCTCTACCGCACCGAAGTGCAACTCATGTTGCTGTCCAAATATCCCGGCAAACAAGCGCTCACTGCCAATTATAAAAAAGTTTTTGAGCATTTGGGCAAAAAAAGCATCACCTTCCGTACCTTCGATGTTGGCGGCGATAAAGTCTTGCCCTATATCAGAAGCACCAAAGAAGAAAATCCGGCATTGGGCTGGCGCGCCATCCGTATGGCGCTCGATCGTCCGGGCCTATTTCGCCATCAATTACGCGCCTTACTCACCGCCGCCCGCGGCCACGAGTTAAACATCATGTTTCCAATGGTTGCCGATATTTCTGAATTTCGCGAAGCCAAAAAATTTGTCGAGGCCGAACAAGCCATTTTAGAATCCAAAAACATCGGCACTCCAACCAAAGTCAATCTCGGTGTGATGATCGAAGTGCCGGCGCTTTTATGGCAATTGCCAGCTTTGTTTAAAGAGGTCGATTTTGCCTCGGTTGGCAGCAATGATTTGTTGCAATTCACCTACGCTGCCGATCGTGGCAATCCTTTATTGCAAGGCCGTTACCACAGCCTCGCCACCCCAGTGCTCAATATGTTACGCACCATTGTCGTGGCGGCTGATGCGGCAAACATTCCTTTGTCACTATGTGGCGAAATTGCTGGCAAACCAAAATTGGCTTTGGCACTGTTAGGCATTGGCTTTAAAAATCTTTCAATGAACAGCGCCTCAGTTGGCCCGGTTAAGATGATGGTCAGGTCATTGAATGTCGAAAAATTTAGCACATTTTTAAATGAACATTTAGATCGTGACAGCGAAGGTATAAATGACATAATTTCCGACTATATTGCAGAAAATAACATAAAAATAAGTGTTTAGATGGCATCTATAACTATATAATTACCATACCAGAGCAAAAAAAACTGGTCTTAAGTCTTTATTTATCTTACTAATAAGTCCGAATTATATTTACAAAGCCCAATTATGTCAGATAATAGTAATATAGACCCACACTCTGCCTTAACAAGCCTTTGGCCAAGTGACACAGAAGAGAGTAAAAAATTGGCCGAAGAAAAGCAGATCAAACGTCAAAACCTAACCGATCTCGGCAACCAGTTCAAACAAGCCCGCGAAGCGCTCGGTTATAACATTTCCGATTTAGATGAACATACCGGCTTGTCTTTCACCGAATTAGAAGCTCTGGAGCAAGGCCTGTTTCAACATATTGAACAGCAGGATTATGTCGACTATTATGTGCATACCTATGCGGCTTTGCTCAGCCTAGATGCCGATGAAATATTGGCCAATTTCAAACAAAATTATTATCAAACCGAAGCTGCATCTGACGACGAAGCCCAAAATACTAACGATATAGACATTCATGACGAAAGCCAATATGAAGACGCTTTTGCCGAAGAAGCCCGCAAAACGTTAGAAGCGCTCGACGCTTCAGACGTCAACGCACTGCAAGCCGCCAATCAGCTCGAAATCGAACAGGATGCGGCACAAGGCATCCATACCGAACTAGCTGGTGAGCCAGAAACCACAGATTCACAACCCGTTGATACTGCTCAAACCGAACCAACTGAGCCCGCTACAACATCAGAAACATCAGAGCCACACTCTTTGCAGGCCGATGCCAATCACGAACCCATCACATCAAACCATAATTTACAACAATCCAAACCGTTCCCTTGGCTTAAATTGGTTGCATCATTCGGCATTGTTTTGCTGGTCGCCGGCGCGGCCTATTATGCCAATTTAAAATTTGGTTCTGGCCAAACCAGCGATCCAGCCACTGAAAATGCCGCCAGTTTAACCGACAATAGCGTCAGCATTGTTAAAGATGGCGAACGCGTGCCCGAAGGCCAAAAAGCCAAAAAAATTGGTGTCTTGGAAAGCAAAATCATCACCCAAGGCTCCAACGATCTAAACGCCCCCACCGCCGAAATGATACAAAAACCCTTGGTGCTGATTGGCGAAACCGCCAGCGATATAAATGATGAAATCATCGAACAAGCTCAAGACATTGTCAAACAAGCCTCCGACAATATCGGCGACATCATCAGCGATGCTGGCAATGACAGCGCGGCAAAAGACGCCGTCGAAACAGCCACCGAAAAAGTGACAGAAGTGGCCAAAGTGATCAATGAAGATTTAGCCAAAGCCAGCGAGCTGGCCAAAGCTGCCGAGGCCACCAAAACCGCAACTGAAGCTGCTGCCGCCGAATTGGCACAAAAAACTGTGGCCGAAAAACCAGCCGAAACCGAGGCCGACAACGGGCAATTGCCCGAAGACCCGATCAAAGAAGCGCTGGCTCAATTGCCAAGTGACAATAGTAAATATAGCTTACACGCCACCGCAAATAGCTGGGTATTGATCGAAGATGATGCCGCTCAAATCCTATTTTCAGGCGAGTTAACCCCCGAAAAAATCGTCACTTTGCCAAAAATTACCGGCGTGATCATTTCATTGGGTGACGCGGGCGTGATAGAGGTTTATAAAGGCAAACAATTACTAGGTAAATTGGGTGCAAAAGACGAAACGCTTGACCTCGTTTCGGTTGAACAACGCTTTAACCAAATTTCAAATTAGAGAGTTCGCTCTGCGTCTTCACCAAGGTGATGGCTGCATTGCCAGAGATAAATATGATTAAACAAGAAAAAATCGATCAATTGCTCAGCCGGTTTGACGCAATCGAATCCGAATTGTCATCTGGCCCACCTGCCGAAAAACTCATTGCCCTATCAAAAGAACATGCCGATCTATCACCGGTGATCGAAATGTTGCGAAAAATCGTCAGCGCACGTGACGAAATTTCCGATCTCAAAGAAATTTTGGCCGATAAAGATTCCGATGCCGAAATGACCGAAATGGCCAAAGAAGAAATTCTTGATCTAGAAAAAACCCTGCCAAATCTAGAGCATGATTTGCAAATCCAACTGCTGCCCAAAGACATGGCCGATGAGAAAAACGCCATTCTCGAAATCCGTGCCGGCACTGGTGGCGATGAAGCCGCGCTTTTCGCCGGCGATTTATTTCGCATGTATCAACGCTATGCAAGCCTCAATGGCTGGAAGGTCGAAACCATGTCCGCCAGCTCATCCGAACGCGGCGGCTATAAAGAGATCATCGCCTCGGTCACTGGCAAAGGCGTATTTGCCAAGCTAAAATACGAATCTGGCGTGCACCGTGTGCAACGTGTGCCCTCCACCGAATCTGGCGGGCGGGTGCATACATCTGCCGCCACAGTTGCAGTATTGCCCGAGGCCGAAGAAGTTGATGTTAAAATTGAGGATAAAGACCTGCGCATTGATGTATTCCGCGCTTCTGGCCCTGGCGGCCAGTCGGTCAATACCACCGACAGCGCGATCCGCATCACCCATTTACCCACCGGCATCGTGGTCATCCAACAAGATGAAAAAAGCCAACATAAAAACCGCGCCAAAGGCATGATGGTTTTGCGCTCACGCATTTATGAAGCCGAGAGACAACGCTTGCACGACATCAGAGCTGGCGATCGTAAAGAACAAGTCGGCTCAGGCGATCGCTCCGAACGCATCCGCACTTATAATTTCCCACAAGGCCGCGTATCCGATCATCGCATCAATCTCACACTTTATAAGCTGGATAAATTAATCGCCGGTGATGGCCTGCACGAAATGATCAACGCGCTGATTAATGACGATCAAGCCCGCAAACTCTCCGCTCTGCAAGATGAAATGTAGCTTTTTGCCATGCATATTGAAAAATATCGTCAGCAGCTCACTCAAAAACTAAATGCAAATGGCAGCACCACTGCCGATCTAGACGCACGCTTACTGATCTGCCATTTTTTAGGCCTAGATTTCACCCAATTCATCATGCAGCAAAACCGACAACTGACCGGAGCTGAAATCAGCCAACTCAACGCCGCCGAACAGCAAGCTTTGGCGCATATGCCCATCTCGCGCATCATCAAAATCCGTGAATTTTGGGGCTTAGATTTCAGCATTAACGAGGATGTTTTAGACCCCCGCGCCGACAGCGAAATCCTCATCGAAACCCTATTACACTTTTGCCCACCCTCAGCAAAACCCCTAAGATTACTAGATTTAGGCACCGGCTCAGGCTGCCTGTTGCTCAGCCTTTTGCACGAATATCAAGCCGCTACCGGCATCGGCGCAGATTTTTCGGCCAAAGCCCTAGACATCGCCAAGCTGAACGCCAAAAATTTAGGTCTTTCAAACCGCGCCGCTTTTATCAAATCCGATTGGTTTGCGCAGGTCGAACCACAACAATTCGACATCATCCTCTCAAACCCACCCTATATCCCCCATGCCAACATCGCATCATTGGCCGACAACGTAAAATTATACGACCCATTGTCAGCCCTAGATGGTGGCGATGATGGCCTAGACCCATACCGCATCATCACCCGCCAAGCCACGCAATATTTAAAACCCGGCGGCCTGCTTATTTTCGAAATGGGTTATGATCAGGCCGATGGTTTATTTAATATTTTGCAACAATATGGCTTTAGTTCCGATGGTTTTGCCATGCCCAACGCAAATAACCACCCAACAGCAAAGCAAGGTTTGGGCTTTGATTTGGGTCATAACCCACGCATCATCATCAGTAAGCTAAATTCTTAACAGTTTTTGGGGATAAATAGTCATTATTTCGACTAGAATTAAGTATTTTAAGCAATTACTGTTGGAATGCTTTTAAATTGCCTATAGGCTCTGTGTAGAAATAGATGTATATTCTATTTTCATAACATGCTGTGAACTTTTACCAGCGCATATAGATAGCTGGTCATACGAATTGATTCGTGACCAGAAAACTTTCAAATCTAAATTAAAGAATGAGATCCTAAGTGAGATCCCCAAACGAAAATAATCGTACGAGACAAGGCCAGCAAAACAATAGACGTGGCCGCCATAATAATAATAACCGCCGTAACAATAACAACAATAATAGCGGTGGTGGCAATAAACCACAAAACACGCTGACTCGAAATTTCGACAGCAATGGCCCAGATGTGAAAATTCGCGGCAACGCCCAAACCATTGCCGATAAATACACCTCGCTGGCTCACGATGCCATCTCTTCTGGCAGCCGCATTATGGCCGAAAATTATTTCCAACATGCCGAGCATTATAAACGCATTGTCAGCATTGCCCAAGAGCAAGTGGCCGAGCAAAAAGCCGCGCATCAAGCCAAAATGGACGCCCAACAAGCCGAGCAAGAAGCCCGCCGTGCCGAGCAAGAAGCCAGACGTGCCGAGCAACAAGCCAAGCACAATGCCCAACAAACAGAAACTCAAACGGCACAACCTACAGCCGAGCAACCCTCTAACGAACAACCAGGTGAACAAGCCCCGAGCATGAATAATAGCGACAATGCCCCGGTTAACATCTTGGACGATAACCAGGCCGCTACGCCCGAAAAAACCGAGCAGCCCGAAGCTGAACCAAAGCCAAAACGCAAACGCACCC